>DASXVS010000049.1 GCA_036504095.1 Armatimonadota bacterium
CAGCGCATGGACGCCCTCTACGAACAGGTGCGCCTCCTGGTCAACTTCTTCTTACCCTCCATGAAGCTTCTCGAGAAGACCCGAGAGGGCGCCAGGGTCAGGAAGACCTATGATACACCCCGGACTCCCTATCAGCGAGTGTTGGCTTCGCCGGATGTCTCCCAAGAGGATAAGGATCGGCTCACCGCTGTCTACGACACCCTCAACCCGGCCGAGATCACCAGGAACATCAAGAAACTACAGGCCGAATTGCGATCACGTAAAGTAAGATTCCTAAATGAGGCAACCAAGACCCCAAAGTAAGATTCTTAGATGATGCAATACGGCCCGGTTCGAATCCTCGCGACCTGCGCCCACTCCGACCCAGCATTCCGGCGCCCGTTTCAGAGAGCGTGCCTGAGGATGACCCACACGGCGACGGTGACGCTTGGAGCAGGCCCGCCGGGAAACGGGACCAAACCCGGCACGTGGGAAGTAGTTGGTTCGAGGGTCGGTCGGCTATCATCCTCGCTATAGCGGGCAGGAGACGTCGAAGTCTCGATGGAATGGTCCGCCGTCGACCGTTGAAAGCTGCCCGCCGTCTCGGCGCGGGTCGCCACTGTGCCGGAAAGGACACTCTGATGCGTACTCGTCCGGTCCGCGTTTTCAGCGTGTTCACGCTCCTCACCCTGGCCCTCCTCGCGTCCGTGCCGGCGTACGGGGAGATGACCACCGTGCTGGTCACCGCAAAGACGGACGGCTCGGCTCCGCCTTACGGTGGTGACTACCCGGCCGTCAGCTCGGACGGCCGATGTGTGGCCTTCATGTCCGGGTCCGACGAGCTTCCGCCCGGAGCGGGCAATGGATACGCGCAGTTCTACCGCCGCGACGTGCTCACCGGCACGACAGTCCGCGTGAGCGTGTCCAGTTCGGGCGCCATGGCGAACTACAACCCCTACAACTGGTACCAGCCGGAGATCAGCGCGGACGGCTCGCGGGTGGAATTTAGCACAATGGCCACAAACGTCGTGCCGGACGCGGCAAACTGGACCGATGTCTTCATGCGAGACGTGAATGCCGGGACGACTTCGTGGGTCAGCGTGAACAGCAGCGGGGTTCAGGGTAACCGGAACAGCGATTTTCCGGCCATCAGCGCCAACGGACGCTACGTGGCCTTCTCGTCCACGTCGTTCAACCTGGCGCCCGGCACCGAGGATAACATCGAGAACGTGTTTCTTCGCGACACGACGGGCGGCACGACCGTGAGGGCAAGCATCGCCGAGTCCGGCGCGCAGCCGAAGGCGGACTGCTCATATCCAAGCGTGAATAACAATGGCGATGTGGTGGCGTTCGTATCGCGGGCCAACAATCTCGTGGCCAACGATGCGAATACCTGTGACGACGTGTTCGTCCGCTACCTCTCCACCAACCACACCATCTGCGTGAGCGTTGACACCATCGGCACCCCCGCTAACTCCACAAGCAGTATGCCGGTCCTTACCCCCAACGGCCGATACGTAGCGTTTGTTTCCGCCGCCTCGAATATCCTGCCGGGAGCGACCGCCGGATTCTTCCAGGTCTACGTTCGCGATCTTCAGAACGGTACCGTCACACGGGCCAGCGTAGCCACGGACGGTACCATCGGCGCGCGTGGGGGTACCAGCCCCTCCATTTGCGACGATGGGCGATACGTGGCGTTCACATCGCAGTCGGCTAACCTTGTCGCTGGGGACACCGATGGCGCCAACGATTACTTCGTCCGGGATATGGTGGCGCAGACGACCACCCGGGTGAGCGTGGCATACGATGGTGCGCAGTCCAACGGCGACGTTTGGCGGGCCGCCATGAGTGGGGAGGGACAGTGCTTCGCGTTCGCGTCCGAGGCGACGAATCTCATCCCGGGCGGATCCAGCGGGCGCCAGATCTTCCTTCGGAAGGCTGCGTCGAATCCCCCGTATGTTCCATCAGATGTGGCCAGCGCCGCGAAGGCGATCGCGGGCCTCACCGTGCTGTCGGCGTCGGACAGCGCTCGCCTGAACGTGGTGGACCCGGCAACGAGCGGCGTCGATCTTCGCGACGCCGTGCGCATCATGCGCAAGGCAGCGGGACTTGACGCGAACCCGTAGCATCCTGAACCCGACGCTCAGCGGCGAGACACTGGGCAGCGCCGAGGCGATCACCAGCTTAGTTGCAGAAGGGTGACGCTCTGGCGGGGCAGCGTCACGTCCACGTCCACCTGTCCGTCCTGAACGGAGAGCCATTCCGGCGAGCCTTCCGCCGTCAGTTGGCCGGCGGCGCGGAGGGTCTCCACCTGTGCTGGAGTGGGCGTCTGGGGCGATCCCATGTCCTTCCAGACGGTGAAGGCGTTGCTGTGCTGTTCATCGATGGCGTACTTCCGGACCAGAACCCGCTTCGGGGACGACGTTATCTCGTTGACCGCCAGGCGAACACTCGCGGCAGGCCCTGCCACGTCATCGTCGTGGTAGTGCCAGAGCAGGACGGAGATATCGCGATCGGTTCCCGATGCCAGGCCGGATATGTCCGGTCTCTCTCTCGCTCCGGTTTTCAGCAGGGATTCCGCGCCAATGGCGCCGGTGCTGTCCAGTTGGAGTCGCTGACCGCGCATCAGGCCGAGCATCCGGAAGAGGTTGAGGATCGGCTTGTCGATGCCGTTCGTCGCCAGTGTACGGTATCCTTCGAAGTACGGCTGCCCTTCGAACTCGAAGGCCCAGGTCACGCTTCCCATGAGGTTCGCGTGGGTGCGCCGCGCGAGGTCGTACGTGCCGGCCAGCACGGCCGCGGTGTACGCCGGGTACTGGCTGCCGTTGCGGTAGCCGTTCTGGGGGAACCGCTTGGCCGAGTAGGCCGCCCCGCCCTCCGGATCGGACTCGCCCAAGATGATCGGCGTCTTCCGGTACTCCGGGAAGGAGGTCACAATCTCGAAACCACGGGCGATCGACTCCAGTTGGTGAGCGATGCCCATTCGCACGTGGCCGTCCACCATCGCCGTGTCGCCTTTCGGGTGGAATCCGACGTAATCCAGCGGGGAGCCGGTCTTTCCGGTGGCGTAGTTGGTACCGTGGGCGCAGTGATCGAGGAAGCGCCGGAGGAAATCGGCCGCGTGGGGGTAACGCGGCCCAGTTGAGTGCGGCCCCCCGATGCGCGCTGCGGGGAGCGCCCGCTTCACTGCGTCCGCCGAGTAATCGTAGAGCTTGAAGTATTCCTCCGGGGTGCCCTGCCAGTACGCGATGTCCGGCTCGTTCCAAACCTCCCAGAGCCACGTAGCGACGGCCTTCTCCCCGTATCGGTCCACGCAATGGCGCACCCAGTGGTAGACAAGGTCCGCCCATTTGCCGTAGTCCTTCGGCGGGTAGCCCCAGCCGGCCCATATCTCGCCGTCCGGGAAATGGTGCCGATAGGGTTCGGGCTTGACCGAGAGAGCCTCTGGCATGAAGCCGATCTCGACAAGGGGAACAACGCCGGTTTCCCGGAAGGTGTCGAAAATGCGGTCCAAAATCGTCCAGTCGTATACCGGCCGACCCGCGAGATCCTCAGTATAGGCGTTGGTGGAGCCCCACTTGAGAGAAGCGGTTCCGTCTCCCGACGTCAGAAGGTTGTGGGTCCGGATGTAAACCGGCACCGGACTGAGAGCGGACAGCTCCTTCAGCAGCGCGCGGCCGTGTTCCATCGTCGTGTAGTTCGGCTCGTCATACCCGAAATAGGCCCACGCGGGCTCCAGCGGGCCGAGCGACTTAGAGGCATCGACCTTCATCGTCACCGCGAGGTTCCCCTCCTTCACATCCGGCTCCTTCCCCCATGCCGACGCCGACATCAGCGTCACGGCCGCTGTCAGCAGTCGTGGCAGTGCGTTCGTTCGATGCTTCATGGCACTTTCGTTCCTTCGGAAACACGCGTCCGGGATTCGTTGGATATGGTGTGTCGGCAGGGCGCCAAGAGGCAAAGCCCGGGTCTTGGGCCGGGCGACAATGATGCGGGCACGGCTCTCATTAGCGCCGCGCCGGGCCCTGTATTGGATCGCCGGGGCCGCACCCGCTTACACGAGGTTGCTCACCATGGCGACAAGCTGTTCGCCGCTTGTCGCCGCCAGCTCAATGCATTCCTTCTGATCGTCGTTGAGCGGACCCATGTCCGGCACGGACCGGATGCCCGCCATGAATGCCGTCAGCGGTTGCTGGATGTCTTCCACGATCAGCTTCGTGAGGTCGTCTCGAACCTGCTGAAGTTCCTTAAGGAGGGAGTGGTTTCTCTGGAGCTCCTTATACAGGCGCAGTTCCGAATCGCGAAGGCGCTTCTTTTCCAGGGACGCGCCGACGCGGGCCTCCAGCAGGACGGTATTGAACGGCTTTGGAAGATAGTCGTCTGCGCCAAGCTGGATGCAACGGACCACGCTCTCGAGGTCATCCAGGGCGGACACCATGATGACGGGGATATGCCGGAGCGATTCCTCGGCCTTCATCCTGGACAGAACGTCAAAGCCGTTCATGTCCGGCATGATGATGTCGAGAAGCACGAGGTCAAAGGGGGTTTCGGCAAGTTCCCGCAGGGCTTCCTCGCCGCTTTCCGCAGCGACGACCAAATGGCCTTGCCGCTCCAGGCGCCGTCCCAGAATCTCGCGGTTGCTGGCTTCGTCGTCCACTACCAGCACACAGGCGGACTGTCCAATCGTTTCCGCCTCTCCCGTTCGGTCGTGTTCGGTCGTTCTGGGAAGCGCGGATCGGAGCGAAATCTCCTGCGCTGTTGGGCTTCCGGGGGTCGCGAGGTCGAGGGTCTCGCCGACAAGTTTCTGCAGGCGCTTGCCCGCCGCGTTGACCTTCCTGAGATCGCGGGCGAGATCGGCGTTGGCGGCGGCTTCGGCGTCTTCGATGAGGAGGTCCGTGAACCCGATGATCTGGTTCAGGGGCGTCCTCATCTCGTGGCGGAGCTGGGTGAAGGTGAGGCTCGGTGACGGCGAGGCAAGCGGATTAGCGCGGTGCAAGGACGAATTCCCAGCCGCTTCCGTTGTGGCGGATCCGCCGGATTCCGCATTGATCGTTTTCATTGTTTGGCTCCTGTACTCAGCAGGCACTCTATCTTCTGAAGCAGGCGGGGCAGCTCGATCGGCTTGATGTCGTAGTCATCGCATCCTGCCTCAAGCGCCCGCTCGCGATCGCCGGTCATCGCGTGTGCGGTGAGCGCGATGATGGGGAGGCGCCGCGTCTCGGTGTCCGCCTTGATTCGGCGAGTGGCCTCCAGGCCGTCGACGTCGGGCAGGCTGATATCCATCAGAACGACGTCCGGCGATGCCGTCCTCGCCATGGCAATCGCCTGTTCACCATCCTCCGCCTCGGCGACCTCATAGCCGCGCCTGGCCAGTCGACGGGACAGCATCTCACGATTGTCTTCGTTATCTTCCACTAACAGGATTTTGGGCATTTGTATCCCCTCCCGCTTCACAAGCGGCAACGCTCTAGGCGGCTGTTGCGCTCTCTGCTGCGATGGCGCCTGCGCAGGTGATCAGGCGCCGTACCTCAGCCAGCAGCTGCTCGCGGCCGTAGGCGTCCTTTCGCAGAATGCGCTCCACCGATTCGCTGAGGCGCTTCCTCTCGTCGGGCGTGATATCCCTGGCTGTCACAACGATGACAGGAATACTCCGCCACTCCGGGCTGGCATGCAGGTGCGAAGCCAGTTCGAACCCGTCCATGACCGGCATGATCAGATCGAGCAGGATCACCGACGGGCGATTTCCGGCGAGCCAATGGAGAGCGGTATTTCCGTTGTCCGCTTCCTCCACCCGGTATCCGTCGCTCACGAGCCACTGCTCCATTTGTCTTCGGGCGAGCGGATCGTCGTCGACGACCAGCACTGGCTGCTCCGTCCGGTGCAGGCCGAGCCGCCGCAGCGCCGCTGACAGGCGGTCGCGGTCGAGCGGTTTGGTGAGGAAGTCCGACGCGCCGAGGGCATATCCGAGATCGGTGTTGTCCAGCATGGTCAGCATGATGACCGGGATGTGCGCGAGATCGGGGTCGGCCTTGAGTGCGGTAAGGACGGCCCAGCCGTCCATATTGGGCATGAGGACGTCGAGCGTGATCACCGAGGGATGAAGCCGGCGGGCTGCTTCGAGCCCTCTTACGCCATCCGGCGCGGCTTCGCCGCGGTACCCTTCGCGGTCGAGGAACCGCACGAGCAGGTCGCGGATGGCGGGGTCGTCGTCAATCACCAGAGCGACAGGACGTGGTGGCCCGGAAATCGAATCCGCGGCGCTTTCGTTTCCGCGTTCCGCGGTGGGCTCCGCAACGGGCGGCGTGCTGTCGGGGGGCACATCGTGGGGGATGCTCGCCGGGAGGCGGATGGTGAATGTTGACCCTTCCCCGGGGCGGCTCTCAACCGAGATGTCGCCGCCCATCATCTCGCAGAAACTTCGTGTGATGGCCAGCCCGAGGCCGGTGCCACCGTATTTGCGTGTAGTGGAAGCGTCGGCCTGCGCAAACGGCTGAAAAAGACGCTCGATCTGATCGGGCCGGATGCCGATGCCGGTATCGGCGACCGCGAACACCAGAAGATCGCCGGTGGACGCCATCTGCCGGCTTGCCTCGAGCGTGATCTTGCCTTCCTTTGTGAACTTGGCGGCATTGCTGAGAAGGTTGAGAAGCGACTGTCGAAGCCTCGTCACATCCGCGTGCATCTGTCCCAGGTCGGCGGGTGCGACCACATCGAGGCTGTTTCCGTTGTTCTGGACCAGCGGATCGACCGTGGTGACGATCTCTTCGATAAGCGGCGCCACATCGAACGTCTCCGGGCAAAGCGTGATTTTTCGCGCTTCGATCTTTGATAGGTCGAGGACGTCGTTGATGAGCGTCATGAGGTGTCTGCCTGCGGCCGTGATCTTTTTCAGGTCCGGCAAGATGCCGTTGTCACCGGCATCGGCGGCCTCCTCCTGCAGCATCTCGCTGTAGCCGATAATTGCGTTCAGCGGTGTCCGCAGTTCGTGGCTCATGTTGGCGAGGAATTCGCTCTTGGCCTGGCTCGCGGACAAGACGGTCTGCCGCGACTCGCTCAGCTCCTCGTTCAGGCGCTTCAGCTCTGCTTCACGCGCCTGGATATGGTCCAGCATTTCATTGAAGCACACGAACAGGTCGCTGATCTCATCGCTGCCGTGGCCGCGCGCCCGGATGGTGAAATCCTGTGTGGCGGAGACCTGCTTCGCCGTCCTGGCCAGCGACAGTATACGCCGCGAGATCATCCGCTGAAGCCTCGCCGCCATAGGCATCACCGCGAAAAACGAGATGACGATGACGGCCGCGATAGCCCCGCCATACCTTGCGAGCGTGACCGACACGTCCTTCTCGTTGCGCACGATCTCTATATAACCGATTGGGGTGGGGTCAACGTTGCTGCGAGTGATTGCGAGGCGCATGTGGAAGTGCCCCGCTTTCCAGGAGCCCCCTTCCACGGGCAGGGCAGGCGGGGGAATCCGCTTCTCGCGTTTGGCGTAGAACGAAGCGAAGAGGTTGCCCTGGGTATCGTAAACCCCGATGAACTCGACGGACTCACGTCGGCGGATCGCGTACAAGTAAGACGAGACCGCTTCGCGGTCATTGCGGATGAAGGGATCCCGGCACAGCTCGGCCAGAATGGCTCCGAGCGCGTTGATGTCGCGGGTGGCATATTGGCGGACGCTGAAGTAGGTGACGACGACGAAGAGTATCGAGGCGATCAGCAAGGCGGGCGTGCTGGTCAACATGGCGATCAGTACGAGTTTCCTCTGAATCGACGTGCCCCGGAAGCCAATCACCGCTCACCACCTTCAGAACAGGGCGGACAACAGGATTGCATATCTCGCGCAACGCCGGCGCCTTCCGGAGGACTCGGCCCCGCGGATGCCGGAGCATCTGGCGATGCGACCCGACCGGAAGCAAGCCAATCTTACACCGTCCAACCAGAACGGTCAAGCGGACAGACATGCCTTGGGTCTTAACTGATATGAGGCGAGGGCTTCAGGTGATGGATACGGAATGATTAGGCTCGCGAAGGCGCGGGTAGACATAGTCCTGTCCATATCTGGCGGCGTCTGCCAACGCGATGGCGCCCCTCATCATCGCTCGCGTGCCATCAGGATCGCGGGTCGCCTGCCAGAAGGATTCATCAGGGCTGCCCCTCGTCGGGGTGGCCTATTTGGATAAGGAGAGCAGAATGGTTAGTTCGATTTGCCGGCTGGTCCGCGGACCGGCGCTCCTCCTCGCCGCATTAACGTTGGGTGCTTCATCCGGGTTCGCGGGAAACCTATCGTATCACGGCGGGCGCGTACTGCATCACCCGCGCGTGCACATGCTCTACTGGCATGATAACTGGGATGGAATACACACCGATCCGCTGTTCAAACGCGCCAACATAGACGCCTGGGTCCAGTCTTTTATGTCCGGCAATTTTTGGGACACTGCCGGTCAGTACAACGTTCATAGCGGCAGCCTTCAGACTTCCAACGGCCCCAGCATCCTCACCCTCGTGACAGACCCGGGTTCGACAACGAACTCGTTATTTATCCACCTCTGGCTGACCGCCGAAGTCGAGATTCCCGGCACCGGCGTGCCGTACCCGTGCGATGACGACGACGTCTACGTCGTGCTGATTCCAAAGGGCACCCAGATCGACAACATTTTCAACCATACCTGCGACAGCTTCGGGGCGTATCATCTCTTCGCCCCCATCGTGATTCCTCCGTTCGCCTGCGACCTGGACCCATTGCCCAAAGGACAGACCGCGCCCTATGTGGTCATCCCCGTGGACTGCGCGACCAAGGCGCCGGGCCCGAACGGCTTCTATAACGATTTCGACGGTCTGACGGCCCTGCTGAGCCACGAGATCGTTGAGGCGGCAACCGACCCCCTGGACACGTTTATCACGAGCATCCCCGTGATAGGTGATATCTTCCAGTTCATTGCCAGCATCACCGGGGGAGGCCCCGGATGGTATGACGACTCCTTGCCCATCGGTGATCTGTTTACCAAGGCCGAAGCCGCCGACAAGTGCGAGTTTTCGCCATTCAAGCCGGATGTGTGGCTCAACGATTCCATCGTTTCCGCCTATTGGTCCAATACGGACGGGACGGCGGCGGCAGGGCCGGGGATCGTGACGACGTTCGGCCTCGCGCAGACCGGCGTCCCAGGCGGGATCGCCGTGCCCGTGAGTTTCGACAACCGCGCCCCCGAGGTCGGAATCGGCGGACCGTTCAGCATTCAGGTGGCGACCAACACACAGCACTCGTACACATTCCCGACTCCGGTAAACGGAGCCACCGGGGTGCGTTACGTGACGAGTGAGCCACCGGCCACGGTGACCGTCACAGGGCCGTTTTCAAAGACGGCGACCTACACGGCGCAGTACAACCTTACGGTTTCCACCAATCCGGCGGCCGCAGCGGTGGGCAATTCCACGCTTACGCCTTCGGGATTCTACGATGCCGGTCCATTCACGATCCACGCGGACAAGGATGTCAGCGCCGGATCGGGATCCAGGTTTGACTTCAGTTCGTGGTCAGGCGGCATTTCGTCGATCACCCCTGACTATTCGTTCAACCTGAGCGCGCCAATGAACGCTGTGGCGAACTACGCGCTGCAGCGCCTGATCGACTTCCAGCAGGCGGGCATCCCGGCCGCCGTGCCCTGGCAGATCACCGTCGGCGCTACGCCTCACGCAGGCCCATACTCCGAATGGTTCAACGACGGCTCCGCGGTCAACTACTCCTACCAGACTCCTGTCCCGGACCTTGCGCCGGGAACCCGGTACGTCCTTACGGGCAGCGCGCCGCCCAGCGGGTTCGCCGCCAATGCGCCGACAACCGTGATCGGCACGTACAAGACGCAGCACCTGCTGACCATCAATACGACCGGACTTGGCGCCAACCTGACCAATCTGTTCAATAACGGAACCCATATCGGGACCGCGAGTGACGTTGCTCCGTACTCCGACTGGTACGACCATGGGACTCCGCTGGGTTTGACCGCCGACCTGCTGGTAAACGGGGCCGGCGGCATCGAGTACTTCTTCCAGAACCTGTCTCCCGTGCCGCCGGCGACGCTGCTTGCGCCATTCGCCACGACGGCCAAATACGAGACGATGGACCAACTCATCCAGGACGCCCTCAACAGCGGGGGCATTTCGGGCCCAGGTTCAAACGGCATCGGCAACGCTCTGAGCCAGAAGTGGGCGGCGGTCACACACGATCTGGCCGCGCCGAACTACAATGCGGCGCTGGGCAGCATTAAGGGGTTCATCGCGCTACTGCAGGCTCAGTCGGGCAGCAAAATCACTCCGGCCCTGGCGAAAACCCTGGAACTCGACGCTCTGATGGTGTTCCACTCCGCGCTCTGCAAAGGGGTTGCTTCCGGTGACATCAACACCACGAAGGCCGCTATGGAGTACGCGTGGTACAGCAGTCTCGTAACCAGTCTGGGAGGGGTTGTCCTTCCGGCGTGCTGATTTGCTGGCTTGAACCCGGCCTCCGGGTTCAGTTGTGAGCAGGGCCTCCGGGTGAGGTGCACATGGGCGTGCGCTGCATCTGGAGGCCCTGCCGCGAGTAAAGCGTTCTGCACGGGCCGCAAACAACACGGCGTCAAGCCCGGATTGGGCTCGACGCCGTGCAGGCGCCTTACGATGGAGCCGCTCTCCATCAGGAGGTTATTTGAGCACCGTAGTGATGGTGATGCTGTGCTGCGCGTTCGGCGCCATATCGCCAAGTGGCAGGGTAAAGTAGCCCGAACCGACCGTGATGGTGGCAGGCTTGCCGTCCAGCATAGCGCTTGCTGCGTTGAGGGTGACTTGCGCGGGGATGGCCTGCTTGAGAACCACGCCCGTCATGGGGCGGGAGGTGGGGTTAATGACGACGACCGTGTACACGATGGGCTCTCCGGGTTTGGCATTCTGCCTGGAGGGCGTCATGGAAATGGTGAGGCTGCCGCCGGGCAGTTGGGCCGGGTTCACCGGGATGTCGATCTGCGCCACGGTTGTGGCGCCCTTGTCGTCCTGGGCGATGGCCGCGACGCGCCAGGTGCCAACGGAAGGGGGTGTGAACGTGATCTTGGCGGAGCCCGCACCGTTGTTCTCCCACGTGGAGGGGAGCACACTACCGGCCGAGTCTGAAACGGCCGCTGAAATGCTGGTAACGGTGTCATCCGGATCGCTGTAGCTGATGGAAACGGGGATGGCGGTTCCGGGGCTTCCTGTCAGGTTCTGCGGAAGTGTGATGACGGGAGGCATATTGGGCACCGATGCTCCACCCGTTCCCGGGACGGCGCCCGCTGTCGGGCGTCCCGCCTCTTCATAGGCTGTCCATCCGGGGCCGCAATCCACGGTGATGTTGGCCAGCGGCACTCCCAAACCGACGGCGTCGCTGCCGTTCACCGGCTTGAAGTTGCCATTGAGTGGATCGGTGAGGGTGTGGGTGCCTTCGCTGAACTTGCTGTCCGGATCGTGTGTCCACGGCAGGAGTACGCTGTGGGTGGAATGGAGGTATGCGGCCAAGTCGGTTGGATTGGCCTGATACGCCGGCCAATTGTATCCGGACCGAACATCCTTCCCCATCTGCCAGTCATTCCAGGTGTGGCTGACACGCATGTATCCAATTTCGCCCTGTTTCGGGGAGACTCGGCCCAGAGCCACGCAGTTGGAGGTGCCGTACCCTGGGAAGACGTCGGCCATCCGTTTGGCATAGTACCGGTTGCCGTTGAAGATGTGCGGGTATCCCAGGGTGCCGTCGCCCCATTCCACGGGGTAGGCGTCACAGGCGATGTAGTTGTTGTAGATGTACGTGTTATAGCTGGCGCCGCTGGCGCTGATGCCGGTGAGAACCGTTCCTGTTGGATTGTCGTTCACGCTGAAGTCGGTGTTGTTGGCGCAGAGCTTGTAGCCGGTGTCGCCGGGATCGTCATTGCCGAACTTGGTCATGTGCTGCTTGTACCCGGAGAACTGGTACTCCCCACGGCCAACCCAGGTATTACGCAGAAAGTACTGCGGTCCGCCGGTAAGCGGTGCGACGGACCAGCCGTCATAACAAATGGACATTCTGTTTCGCGTGGCGGCCACGCACACAGCCCAGGTTTCCATTTCGAGACAATCGTCGGTGATCTGCTGGAACGCGTTGTTGTCTATTTCCCACGCCTCTGAGTGCGCGGACTGGGTTGCGTCATACACCGGAGCCTGACCGGCATTGGTCTGGGGAGTAGTGCCCGAAGTAACGCCGTTGTTCATGCCAATGAAAGTGTTGTCTAGAACGGAAATCCCGAAGCCCCGCAGCATGATGGCATAGCCTTCCTCCTGCGACGTCTTCATGTGGTTCCAGAGCGTCCCGCGCCATTCGCCGGTAGTTGTGTTCCTCTCGGGGCAGAGGCCGCGTTCCAGGAAGCGATTGCCCTTGATGACGATGTTTTGCTTGACAGAGCTAAAAGCTGTCCGGTTTCCCAGGCAGGTGCCGAGGCCCTTGAACTCGCAGCCCTCGATGATGACGTTGGTTGCGTTGTCCATATGCAGCCCGCCGAACAGCGCCCAGCCATCGCCGGGGCCCCGGAAGTACTGAATCTTCAGTCCTTCTACACGCACGTACTGGGTGGAGGAGAGGTCCAGCGGAGATTTCAGCACGGGAATCTTCATATACACGGTGTTGGGGTCAATACCGTTCTGAAGATGCACATACAGGAAGCCATCTTGGGCGCTGAACGCCCCCTCATTTGGCGTGCCTGTGGCTCGTTCGTTGAGGGTGGCGATGCCATTGGTCGGGATTGGATTGAACTGCTCGTCCGCCGATGTGCGGCCGGGCGACACGTCCGAGAGGCGAAACCCGTCCGTGCCGGGCGACTTCTCAAAGAAGACCATCATCGGCTTCGGGCGCAGGGCTGTTCCGGCGGCGAAATTCACATTAGGATTGGCGGGATCGTAGTATTGAACCACAGTGCGGTAGATGTTCTGGGATGCGGGGACGGTTGAGCTCGTATACCGGACCCATTTGCCCGCGTTGACGACATCATAATCAGCGTCCGACCCGTCGAAAACCACATCGTGACCGGCCTTGGTCTGAAGGGTCAGCCAACCGTCCGATGTGCCCTTGTAAGTGAAGGGTAAGCTACCCGTTTCATAGTACGAGGCGATCGGTTTTCGGATGACGGTGCGAACCCCCATGGCGGTACCGGCGATCTCGATGACCTTGTTGGTCTGTGGCGTCGTGTCCGAGCCAAGGGCTGCTTTGATAGCGGCAGAAATGTTCGGAGTGTCCTTCGTTATCGTCACCGTCGCAGTGGTGCCATGCGGAACCGTGGTCGTCAGCGTTGTGAACGTCCCTGTGAAGACGGTAGATGGATACCCGGCGCCCTCGAACCGGACACGGTACTCGTATGTCTTGCCTTCTTCAAGGCCGAAGAGCATCGTGGCCATTCGTGGGTCAACGACCTCCGCCGGAACGCGGAAGCGGTCTGACTGGACGCGGACGAAGTCCTGGGCGCGTTTCCACGCGGTTGTGCCGGGGACCCGCCACTCCAGGATCGCCCATCGTCCGACCTCCATCCATGGTGCGGGGGCCGTACCGGAGTAGAGATTCGGGGCGACTTCGTCCAGGCGGAACCAGAATGCCGCGGATCGCGCCAGCGGCGTCACCAGTACCTTCGACGTGTCGGCCAGTGCCGGTGCGGCGATAACCGCGATGGACAGCCATATGGCGCGCAACGCGCCTGCATTTATGCGAAACATGTTCCGGAGTCCTACCTCTCGCTGAATCACGCCGCGGCTACGGGGCGTGAAAGTCTGCACTCCGGCCTTCGCTGCATTGAAGATGTCGTTCGGGTCCCGGAGCGCTCACATAGTCCTTCCACATCCGGGATTGCCGTTTACGGTCGGAAACGTCTTGCACCTAACTGTGAGATCCGCAATGCCGTGGTGTTGCCGGGTCGGCGTACCGGCATTTCACCCAGCACGGGCCGAGCGTCCCTCTCGTGTGTGAGACTCGCCTTGGTCAGCGCGAGTTCCGCACGTGCGCGGGCCACCGGTGGGGAAAGAGCAATCGCCATGCCCGCTGGCACGAACCTTGCTAAGTCATTTGGTAAAGTCGGCGGCCGCCCGGTGATTTTACCTAAATTGTCATGGGCGACGTGCGCGATGGATATGTTCTGTTGCTGTCCGCTCTGTTTGCCCGCTAAGATCGAAGTCAATGAAGACTACCGGCTCATCCCATGTTCGTGCGTCGCTCAAAGCGTTGCTGCGGCGTTGCGCGCGGCCAATTTCGGTTATCTGTCTCACCACGCTCTGTGTTACCCCGCCTGCCCGGTGCAATATCCGCGGGCTTCGTATCCGGGCGGGCGGAGCCATTTCCACCGCTCCGGCGGCCAGTTTTCCAGTGAACGGCGATATGACGCTGCGCATTCTGGTTAAGCGCAATCCGTGGGACCTTGTGGCGCACGATATCCTGACGTTGCAGGACGCGGACGGCAGCAGGCGGTTCTCCCTGGGAGTGAATACTTCGCCGTGGATCACGGCGTACTTCTCCGATAACGGCTGGTCTTCGGGAACTCACCGGTACGGCGGGGACGGGGCTGTTCCGCACGGTTGCCCGTCGGGAACCACCTACGAAGACTGGTGGATGGTGTTCAAGGCGCCGACGGCCGTGGCTGATGGCTTTTTCCGACTCTATCGGGGCGGCGTTGTCGCGTACCTCGACAACGGTACCACACTTTACGAGTTCATCATACCCGCTGGAACGGACGTGAACTGGAAGGGGAAGCCCCTGACCCTCAGAATCGGGGATTCGAACCCGAATACGATGGCGGACTACCAGGTGCTGGACGTATGCTGGTGGAAGTCAGCGTTGACCGACGCGGACATCGCAGCCATCAACAATCGGCAGATCGCCAGCATAACGGACGACAGCGTGCGACACCTGTCGGACATCTATTGGTACGTTCGGCCGAGCAATACCTATTCCGATCATCTGACCTGCGAGCTGGGCGAATGCACCGGGAATACCGCGCGCGATGCCACGTTCTCCGGGGACGTGTCCTATACCGTCGATACGCCGCGCGTTGCGGGATGGGAGCTTCCGGACGATCTCATTCCGCCCGATCCCGGGCCGACACCCATCGACGTGAGCGCGACCGACAGCACCCTGACAGCCATGGTTCAGCCCGGCAGTGCGAAGACGGCCTCCCGCACGCTGGTTGTGAGCTCCGGCGTGCTGTGGCCATATTCCAGCGTTGCGGAACAGGCGCTTGGCGCGGGCGCAGTGGCTGACGCCAGTGTGACGGGCCTGAAGCCGGGGACCACGTATTACGTGACCGGAGAGTGGGCAGACGCTTCCGGCAACGTGGCGACGCGCCAGGTGCCGGTCAGAACGTCCGGGTCCAGTGAGCCGATTGCCGGACCGACGCATTCGCTGCATTTCACCCGGGGCGCGGAGGCCGTGACGTCTCTCGATGCCGCCGGCTTACAGCCGCTGTTTCTCCGTATGCCATACGAATCGGACGCAACGATCCGCGTGCTCCTGCGATGCGCGCCGACGATGCACGGCCCCTGCTGGTTCATCTGCCAGAGGGCGGATGCCGCGGGCGCTTTCGGCTATGCGAGGTTCGCCATCGGACTCGACCAGTACAGCGATCTGTCCGCGCGGGTGAGCGACGGGCAGCAGACATTCGAAGCGAACTCCGGCGAAACGGTGAGCAGCACGAGTTTCGACGAGGTCTGGATGGTCTATCGTGGGCCGACTCAGACGTCAGACGGCTTTGTCCAGCTCTACAAAGGGACGGTTCTGAAAGCCAATACCGCCATTCCGGCCGGAACGGACATGACGTGGAAGAAATGGGACGCCCAGTTCGTGCTGGGAGGATACGCGGACTGGAGCTACAACACGTCGATCGATTACGAAATGCTGGAACCGGCATGGTGGACAAAAGCGATTTCGCCGCAAGATATGGCGGCTATTTCCGGAAAGCCGTTGTTCTCCCTGCCCGATTCGGTACGGCAGACGGGTGACCTTTACTGGTACGCCCGGCCTCACTCCGCAAACGGCCTTGTGGAGCCGGACCTCGGCGCCTCGATTGGCACCACGCCGACCCGCCAGAAGGGCGCCCTGACCCTGAACCCCGGCACCATCGCACCCCTGTTTGCCAGCGGAACAGACGGGACCATCACCTACAGCGATGTGGTGCCCGCGGGATTCGGTGGGTCCGGGTACACTCACTCGGACGTCGTAGACGCACTGCTGGCCGCCGCCGGACTCACGCGCGCCGGCGACTCGTTCCCAAGACTGAACCTGCAATCCACCGGCGATTCCGCCACGGTGATCGACATCGCGGATGCACTGGCGGTGGCGCGATCGGCGACCGGGCTGGCTTCGTAAGGTGAGCGCGACGGGTATCCGGTTGCAGGCGTCAGCAGCCTGAGTACTACCCTGTCGCGATCTTCAGCAGCCCCGTTTCTTCGGTCCCCCCGCCGATGCCGGCCTCGAACTGGCGGGCCTTCTCCTCGATGCGCGCCATCAAGGCGTCCACCATCTCGTCTTCCTTGTACTTGCGGACGATTTCGCCGTCCTCAATGAGGAGTCCCACGCCTACGCCGCCCGCCAACCCGACGTCGGCGTGGCGCGCTTCGCCGGGGCCGTTGACCTCGCACCCCATGACGGCCACGCGCATCGGGATCTTCATCAGGTCGGGTCGCTCGCGGAGGCGTTTATCGACCTCGTTGGCCATGGCAACGATGTCCACGTCGGCGCGCCCGCAGGAGGGGCATGAGATCAGCGTGATGCCGCTGGCGCGAAGGTTCAGCGCACGAAGGATCTCGTGGCCGGCCTTGGCCTCCTCGCAGGAGTCGCCGGTGAGCGAGACGCGGATCGTGTCGCCGATGCCCTGGCTCAGCAGGGCGCCGATGCCGACAGCGCTTCGGATATTGCCCTGCCACGGCAGGCCGGCCTCAGTAACGCCAAGGTGGAGCGGGTAGTCGAACTCTTCGCTGGCCATCTGGTAGGCCTTGATCATGGTGGGCACGTCCGTGCTCTTGAGGCTGATGATGATGTCGTGGAAATCGTTGTCTTCGAGCACGTGAACGTGCTCCTTCGCGCTGTCCACCAGGGCCTCCGGAGTGGCGTCCGGGTATTTCTTGATGTTGACGCTGCCGGCGTTTACTCCAATGCGGATGGGTATCCCCCGTTCTTTCGCGGCGTTGCATACCAGCGCCACCTTTTCCGGGTCGCGGATGTTGCCCGGGTTGAGGCGTAGCTTGTCCACACCCTGCTCAATGGCCTCCAGCGCGAGTTGGTACTGGAAGTGGATGTCGGCGACGAGCGGGATATTGATCTGCCGCCTGATCTCGCCGAGGCATTTGGCTGCCGCCATGTCCGGTACGGCCACGCGGATGATCTCACACCCGGCGGGGATCAGTTCCCAGATCTGCTGAACGGTGGCGTCTATATTGGTTGTCTGCGTGGTGGTCATCGACTGTACGCTGATGGGCGCGTCTCCGCCGATTTCCACGTTTCCCACGCGGACCTTATTGGTTTTCTTGCGGTGAATCATGCATTCCTTCCCCAGTGCGGCGAATTGCCGCCGCCTCCATTATAGGGGAACGCGGCGAGAGGGAAGGAAGTTGCACTCTGAGGGCTGAGGGCTGAGGGCTGAGGGCTGAGGGCTGAGGGCTGAGGGCTGAGGGCTGAGGGCTGAGGGCTGAGGGCTGAGGGCTGAGGGCTGAGGGCTGAGGGCTGAGGCTGAGGGCGCTATGATTTGTGAACTGTCGTCGCGAGGAAGTCCAGCCGTTCCATGAACGACCGAAGCGTTTGAGGCGATGCATAGTCCATGTAGTGCGGCCATTGCAGCAGACGAACGGACCATTCGGACGCGTCCGCGGCTGACCGAACGGCCTCCATCGGGACGTCCAACCCGGAACCTCGGAGGCCGGCGTGGTAGGCTTCCACCATCGCGTTACACGGTACCGTTCCACCCGCGAATTCAGCGCGTTGGTACAGGAAAGAGACGTCTTCCGGCCCACGCCCAACCGAGGCGCAGGTCCAGTTTGTCCAGACGAGGTCGCCGCATTCGCCAATGAGGATGTTGCCAACGTGGCAGTCGCCGTGAATGAGCGTTGGTGGAAGCGCGGCCAGCGGACCGATCCGGCTCTGAACGGTCTGAATCTGTGCTTCCAGCCAACGCAGACGGTCCTGCCCCAGGATGGGCTCGAACCGGGGCACCGTGGACAGGTAGGTCCAGCATTCGCGAGCGTGGTTTGTATCCGCGTCCGACACGTCAAGGGTACGATGCCCGAGGAATCCGCATGCAGCGAGGTCATCCGCCCCGTCCCAGAATGTTGCATGCAGTCGCGCGAGATCGCCCGCGGCCTGCAAATAGAGCGCCTCCGTCCAATGCTCAACCGGAGGCGACGGACTGTACGATCCGATCAGCAGAGTAATGCCAACGCTTTCATCCGTGCAGATGCCGTGGACCTTGGGCGGGGAGATCGGAAGACGCGGTGCGAGGTGCCGATAGAAGAGCGCTTCACGCTTAAGGGCGGCGATGTGGTCCGGTGGCCCGCCGGGGAGCTGCGCTTTAAGGACGAATCGCGATTCATCCGACATTGTCAGCGCGTATGCATCGCAAGCTCCGATGCCCCCCGGCAGCACCGAGACCTCGGCGATGCTTGCGGGGTCCATGCCGATCACGGCGAGGGCTGCGCGCGCGATCTCGGTCGGGGAGCCCGGTGAACTTGTCTGTTTATCCATCCGATCACGCCGCTTCTCATACCGTCGCATATGTGCTGGACGTAGACTCTACCTTGCCGCGCCGACCTTGATCTGGCGGAAGCGGGCATACGGGGCGCCGTGGGTCATCTGGGCCACCTGGCCGGGGTCGCCCTTGCCGCAGTTCTGGATGCCGGTCATCCGCCAGAATCGTTCGTCGCTCAGGCCGTCGCAGGAGTTCCAGAAGTCGGGCGTGATGCTCTGGTAGGTCACGTTTTTCATCATGCCGGCCTTCTTGCCGTTCACAATGCGCCAGAACGCGTCGCCGCCGAACTGGAAATTGTACCGCATCTGGTCGATGCTGAATGATCCGCGCCCTTCGATGTAGATGCCATCGTCCACGCCGGCTATGAGATCGTCCGGCGTGCATGCCTGGCTTCCAGGCATCAGCGAGAGGTTCGGGATCCGGACGATCGGCGTGTGCGACCAGTGGTCGGCCCTGCTGGCGCCGGTGGAGCGATTCAGCTCGATCGCGCCGGCGACCTCGCGGCTGGTACCGTAATTAACAAACACCCCGTCCTTGATGATGTGCCAGCGCTGTGCGGCGACGCCGTCATCGTCGAAGCCCTGGGTCGCCAATCCGTGCTGAAGGGTGTTGTCCGCGACGAAGTTGATAAGCGGCGAACCGTACTGGAACGTCCCCAGCTTGTCCGGCGTGGCGAACGAACGCCCGGCGAGCGATTCCTCCATGCCCAACGCGCGGTCGAGTTCGGTTGGGTGGCCGACCGACTCGTGGATGGTGAGCGCGATGTGGCCCGGGTCCAGAACGAGGTCGAAGAAGCCCTGCGGGCACTCCGGCGCCTTCAAGTGTTCAATGGCCTGCTCGGCCACGCGTTCCGTATTGGCGAGAAGGTCCGCCCGGTCCACGTTTTCCCAACCGGCGGTGAGCGGTGTGGGGATGTACGAGCGCGAGCGAGCGTCGCCGTCCCCCACGGCGGTCGCGGTATAACCGCACGATGAGGTGGTCACATCACTGGTGAGCCACGAGCCCTCCGAAGTGGCCAGGGCGCGTTCCTCGCCTTTCAGCAGAATCCATGCGTTCGCCTTTTTGATGCCCTCGCGGGCCAGAAGCGCGCGGTTGATCTCCAGGAGCAGGCCGGTCTTCTCGGTAACGCCAATGGTGAACGGATCGACCAGGGTGGGAGTGCGGAAATCGGTAGTCCATGCCGGCTCGGGCACGAGTACAACCGGATCACCCATCACGGAGGCGCCCGCTCGCGCGATTTCAACCGCGTCGGCGGCTACCGCATCGACGCAGTCAGCCGATACGCTGCCACTGGACGCAAAACCCCACGCACCGTTAACGAGTACCCTGATTCCGAAGCCGAAGTCGTTGGTGTCCGCCAGGTTGCTGACGCGCGTGTCCTCGGTAGAGATCACCTGCCGGCGAATCCGCAAGAACCGGACGTCAGCGTATGACGCCCCGAGGCGGGTTGCCGTATCCACGCCCCGAAGGGCTAATTGCCTGATTGAGTCGTTCATATTCAGTAGTACCTGTTTTCTCAACGCGGAGGTCGCGGGGACGCAGCGCGATATGTCACCGAAGGGGTTTCTTGAGGCCTCCGGCTTCGAGCATGCCGTTGATAACGGTCATTGTGCGCGGATCGGACATCCGTTGAATGGCGGCCTGCGTCTGGTCGCGCACGTCCTTGTCCGGATCGTTGAGTGCGGCGATGAGTGGTTTGAGGGCCCGCGTGTCCACGATTTTTCCGATGGCCACGGTGACGGCGGCGCGCACGAACTGATTGCTGTCCTGAAATGCATCCAGGAGCGGTTCAACGGCGCGAAAATCGTTGCATTCTCCGAGCGCCTCGGCCGCCTGGATGCGCACCTGCGAGTGCTGGTCTTTGAGCGCCGGGAGCAGAAGGTCCACGACCGCCGGCGTCCCGATGCGCCCGAGGCTGTGCAGCGCCTTGAGGCGAACCTCCTGCTCGACGTCCTGCAAGGCGCTTGAGAGCAGGGGAACGGCGCGCTCGTCACCGGTATCGCCCAGCACGTCCATCATCCAGCCGCGATGGGCGGGGTCGGCGTTCGGCAATTCCGCTTCGATGCGCCCGAACAGCGTTTCCAGAACGGTGCGGCGGACCTTTTCATACGTGCCGACCGGCATCTCACGCGGCGGCGTGGGCCGCGTGGGATCCGCGTGCGTCACGTTGTCCAGGACCTGCAACTCCCGCCACCAGGGAACATCGCGCAGGAGGTCGTGCCAGAAGCCGATAGCCTCATCCCCAGTGAAGGACTCGGCTGCGCTGATGGCCTTCAAGCGGACGAGCCAATCGGGGTCACGTTTGACCACCTGCCCGAGGGCGTGCAGCGTCGTGATGTCCGCCTTGCGGCCGAGCGATGCGACGGCCGCGACGCGAACGGCGGGATCCGGATCTTTCAGCAGGTTCAGCAGCGCCCCCACGGCGTCCGGGTCGTCCAGTGCGCCCAGAGCCTCGGCGGCCCAGGCCCGCGGGCCGGCGTCCATGCTGCGAAGGCGACTCTGGAGATCCGCCAGCGTGAGCGGTCCAATGCGAAGCGCGTTGAACAGCCTGATTACGTTCTCGGGGCCCCACTGGCGCTGCGTCTGAACCGCCGCGAGCACCCATTCGTGGGCCCGCCCGCGGTTGATGACGAGCAGGTTGTCGAGGGCGAGGCGCTGGGCCTCCGTCACCTGGGCGAGCGCGGCAAGGTCCGGAGCGAACTCCTGCGTCGAAAGCGGGCCGGCAGTCAGAGTCGCGGAAGCGTCAGTGATGGCGCCTGTGTGTCTGGCGCACGCTATGAGCTGGGTGTCGGCATCGTGCCATATCTGAAGCGCCTCCGCAGCGCGGTCCCGCGCTGCGGGGCTCAGCTCGCCGAGGAGTTCCACGGCCTCGGCGCCGGCCCACGCGCGCACGGCGCGGAGCGACGAAGTGGGCTGCTCCGGTGCGGACCGAGCGGGATCGGCGATCGGCGGCGTCGGGCCGAGGTCTACCGGAGGCGTTGGCGGCGGCGTGGGTTGAAGGGCCTGAGCCGCCGCCGCGACGGCGAGGGTCTCGTCCTCGCCCTCATCGAACTCCTCGTCCTCTCCGTGGAATAATCTGTCCCACAAACTGCGTTTCATTGCGTGGCCTCTCCCGAAGGCGGGGCGGCGCCCCTACATCCAGATTTATGGTACGCCGTGCGCGGGAGGCAAAGCAAGGGAGAAGGGCCTGGGGGTTGGAGGTCAGGGTTTGGGGCGGCGGCGTAAAGCTGCAAGCAACGGAAGGATTGAGACGCACAAGAGCGCCAGTGAGCCCGGCTCAGGAATGGAGTTCGTGGGCGCGAGGCGGAAGGCGTGGCGCTGGCCGTTCAGGAACCCGGTGCCGCCGATCTGCCCGGCATTGTTGATGCTTCTAGCGTACGCGAGGTTCCAACCGAGAGCGGGATCGATGAGCGTATTGAGAATGACCATTCCGTTCTTCGTGCCCAACCATGCCTCGGTCGCATCTTCGTCGAGGTACTGGTTGCCTACCCAGGCTCCGGCATCGTTTATGTCCCGGCCAAAGGCAGAACCACCCAACTGGGTCACGGTTCCGTTGGCCCATCGAATCGCGGGTCCTTGGTCGGTGGTACCGATGACACCACCCAGATTGTTCAGCGCCGAAGCAGACAGGAGCGGGGTGAGCCGACGATAGTCATCTGGTGGCGCGAATGAATAGGCACCTCCGCCGCCGGATACCGGGTAGACGTAGCTGCTCAAGACGGTACCGCTGTCGTTCATATCGTAAACGGCGGGACGTATCCCCGGGAGCCATGGAGTGGCAAAGCACTGGACCCCCGTGATACCAATGTAGTACCCGCCGGTGGTGTCGGCATACGCGATATCACCCAAGTTGTTCGGGCGCGTCAGGGTGAGCAGAGCGTCTGCTTTGGCCAGCGACTCAAGACCAACGCCGTCTGAATAGCGCTGAATGTCGAGTACGCCATCGCCAGAGGTCGCCATCGACACTTGCCCCCGGTCGTTTATCCCGCCAATTAAGAGGAAGTAAGGATTCGATGCCAGGAATTCCAAGCCAACGTTGTCCGTATACCGGAATGCCTTCCCGTCAGCCGAGAAAGCGACCTGGCCGCGTTCGTTGAGGAAGACATCGCGCTGGGACGTGGATCCAAGGTCGAGGATGGTATAGGCGGACGGCGCCGCGCTGAGCGTGGCCGGCGCAAAGATCGAGACGCAGATCAAAGCGAGAGAAAGAAAGCGCATCGTGGTTCTCCAAGCGTGCACATCGGGTGCCGCGAAGTGGCTCGCGTGGCGTGATGTGCCATTACGTGAGACGGCGGAGAGTTTACGCTCGTTCCCTCAAATGGCCGGCGGCTACTCCCTTGAGATGGTGAGGCCCTGGAAGTCGAGTTTGCAGGGGATGATGCGAACGCCAGTGGCGCTGAGCGCATCGGTGAGCTCCGTGGACCGGCCCTTCTCGGCGAAGAACACCAGGCACCCGCCACCGCCCGCGCCGCCGGCCTTGCCGCCGATGGCGCCATTGCCGCGCGCAAGTTCAAAGAGCGTTTCGATACGCTCGTTCGTCACGGACGCGTCCAGGCATTTCTGGTTCTCCCAGTTTTCCTGCAGGAGGCCGCCGAAGCGCTCCCACTCGGAGTGGCGCAGCGCATCCGTCATCAGCACCGCAATCTCGCGAATCCGGTAGAGGGCCCGCACGGTCTCGTTCTTGCCGGCGCGGAAGGCTCCCCAGACGTTGTCGTGGATGTTGCCGCTAAGGCGTGACTGGCCGGTGTAACACAGGACGAGACGGGTTTCCAGTTCGGTGACCGCCTGGTCATCCAGTTCCACGGATTCGACGGTGACCTTGTCCGTGAAGCGCATCAGGTTTATCCCGCCGAGCGCCGCGGCATACTGGTCCTGCTTTCCGCCGAGGATGCCCAGCACGGATTCGAGATTGTAAGCCAGTTCTGCGATGCGCTCTTTGTCCTCACGGGATGAGATGCGCGATTGCACGAGGCTGAGCCACACGACGTTGAGGGCGGAGGATGTGCCGAGGCCGGAGCCGGCCGGGAGGTCGCTGTTGTAGGACACCCGGATGCCGTTGCCATCCTGGCCGGTTTCCATCTCGCCGTACACGTACTGGGCGACGGCCGCATTGAGAACCGCGCCTCCGGCGGATTCGGCGAAAATGGGAACGTCTGTCCAGCCGCCCGCAAAGTCGATGCGCACTGGCGCCCTGCTGGTCAGTTTCATAATGCTCCTTCGAGTTGCGCAGAAATGAACACAGCCGCCAGCCCGATACGGGCTGGCGGCTGATGAGAGCGCCGGACTCAGTAGGCGTACGTGCCCATGAGTTCGAATGCGTTGGGCCGCTGCGTGTAACCCTGACCGCGGAAGCGTTGCGGGATGATCTGAACGCTGATCGATTCGGCGGGAGTGATGTCATGGGCGAGGGTGACGGCGAATTCGAAGCGGTCACCCATGTCCGGCAAACCGTTGTGATATTGCACGGCGTCACGAAGTTGGAGCGACCCCTTGGTTTTGTCCGTGAACCGGTAGTCCAGGCGGCCGAAGAACGCCTGAGTATTAGGCCCAAACGGGTTGCCGATCAGCAGGTCCTTGTTTGTCCACCCGACTTGCGGCACGATGCCCATGTAAGTTTCGCGGTCGGCGCTGTAGATTTCGAAACGGCCGTCGCCCCGTTTGCCGAACAGTTCCGGGAAGCGCATGCCGAAAACGTATGCCAATTTGCGCGGAACATTTCCCACACCGAGCCCGGACGGAGCAGAGATGTCGTCCAGGATCAATTCGCCGTACGCATCCGCTTTGCGATTCAGGTGGGCCACCAGGTCGACCTGGGCCATGTAGTTGAACGTGTCGTTGCCGGCCGAGCTTGTGGAATGGCCGCCAAGCCTGGAGCGGTTGATGACGAGGCGCTGATATGCGTAGAACGGCATGACGAGACTCAACGGGTTCGGCGCGTGGGTGGAAATATAGGCTTCGCCGAGGCCGAGCTCCAGACGTTTGTTGATGCGGGATTCCATCCGGCGGAAGCCGAAATACTTAGGCCCGTCCAGATCGCGGAAGCCGCCGTATACCTGCGTGCCGATGAACCGCCCGAGCGGGCCCCATTTGAAGGCACCGCGCGCCTTGACCATCACCATTCCGGGGGAGTTATCGCTCAGCAGGCCATCGCCGGACGCCAGTGGGCCGGAGGACAGGTAGGTTTTGCCGACTTCCCAATCCATGCCGAGGCCGCGGAAGTTCGCGGTGGCGACATCGATGGCCGGGAACGCTTTGGGGAGCGAACTCGTGAGTTGGTGGAGGTTGTTCACGGACAGGGCCAGGAAGACGTTGTCGTTGACATCGTAGATGCCGCCGACACGGCCGGTGACGTTTACCTTGCTCTCACCGCGGAATCGCCAGTAACGAAGGCCGCCATAAGCGGAAAGGCCAGGCGCCTCCGGCACCAGCGTGGGTTTCGCCGGATGGTCGAGCGTAATCTCCAGCGCCGCTTCAACCGCCTGTTGAACGGCGGGGTCATAGCGGAATGAGCCGGCCAGGCGGCGCAGGAGCGCCGGGTCACGGTCTGTGCCCATTCCGGACGTATAAAGGAGAAGGGCTTGGGCGGTCAGGCCGCCCAGTTCGCCGCGGGTGAACTGGCGTGTGGCCTGAAAATCCCGGGCGGCATATCCGGGCAGCAACCCGTCTACCGCCAATGACGACAGCGCCATATACTCCCACCGCTCCCAGGGGATAATATCCATCAGATGCTCGTTGTACGAGCCGTGTGTGGCGGCGGGCGCGCGGGGAGCCTCACGGGGCGGGTTTGTCTTCGGGGCGGAAACGGGAAGCTGGTCCGCGGACGGAAGCTGGACGTCGTCGAGAACCTGTACCGTCGCTCCCTCCACGGTGGACACGCGTCCCGTGGCGGACTCGTTTTCCACCTTCGTCAGCACGATGCTGCCGACCTTCACACCGGAGTGGAGCACGGGGAGTTCCTGCCCCACGGTCAGGCCGGCATTGGCCCCGGCGCCGATCACGGCTGTGTCCGCGGCGGGCATGGATGTGATGGACGCGTTGCTGCCCTCAGTGTGTCCGGGCGCGGCGAAAAACGGGTACAGAATCGCGATCGCCAGGATACGCAGGATGCCATGATGGCGCATTAATATGCTCCTCTACCAAAAAGAACGGCTGGAATAGTACGGAGGAGAATGGATAGGTCCTGCTTAATGGAGCACTTGTTGATGTACTCGAGGTCCATCCTCATCCATTGCTCAAAGGATATGTTGCTGCGTCCGCTGATTTGCCAGATGCAGGTGATCCCGGGGGTGACGCTGAGGCGGGGAAGCATCCAGTCCTCGTATTTTTCAACCTCCGAGGGAATCGGCGGCCGCGGCCCCACCAGGGTCATCTCGCCTTTGAGTACGTTGATGAGTTGGGGCAGTTCGTCAATGCTGCCCTTGCGTATCCATGAGCCAACGCGGGTAACGCGTGGGTCATTCCGGATCTTGAACACCGGACCGTCCACTTCGTTCAGGTGCGCTATCTCATCACGCCTCTTTTCGGCATCGGCGGTCATCGAACGGAATTTGAGACAGTAGAACGGACGATGGTTCCTGCCCACGCGGACCTGCCTGAAGAAAATGGGGCCGCGGGAGTCGATCTTGATAGCGATAGCCACCAGAAGGAGGAGCGGGGAAAGAACGACGAGCCCGACGGAGCAGAGGACAACGTCTATGACACGCTTCGCGAGGAGATAACCGCGCGCAAGCGGGACGGGAGGGCCGGGCGGCTTCGCCCGACTGAGGTTTGGGGATTCCGGGACGGCGTCGCTCCTCGGGGCATCGTACCGTTTGCGGAACGGCATCTTCAGGAGGGGTCCGATCCGCATCTGTTTATCCATTCCGCGGCTTCCATCAATGAATTGAATATGTGGTCGGGAGGAGACGGCCAACGTTTCACCTCTTCCGCGGGCGTGAGGCCCGTGGCGACCGTGATGACGGCGCATCCGGCGGCTCTTCCGGCGCGGGCGTCGATTTCGGTGTCTCCAATGAAGAAACTATGAGCCAGGTCCAGGTCATAATCCCGGGCGGCCTGGGAGAGCATACCGGGCAAGGGTTTGCGGCATGCACAACGGTCTTCGTCGCGGTGCGGGCATACGTAGAAGGCAGTGATGTCGCCGCCCGCCTGCTGAATAACCGACCGTATGCGTTGGTGTATCTCGCTCACGTCGGTCATCGTGTAAAGGCCACGAGCGATTCCACTCTGGTTTGTGATTACCACGATGGGCCAGCCGGCATTCGAGAGGGCGGCGACTGCCTGGGGGACGCCGGGCAGCCAGCGAAGCTGTGAAACGTTTCGGATGTAGTCTCCCTTGACACCAACATTGATGACGCCGTCTCGGTCCAGAAATATGGCTGGCCTGGGCATTCAGGGTTTCACCTTGTTCAGCCGCTCCGCGTACATGGACTGATAATACGCCCGGTACTCGCCGGATTTCAAGGGTTCCCACCAGTCACGACGCTCGACATACCAGGCGATGGTGGACGCAAGGCCTTCGGTGAATTCGATGGCTGGCGACCACCCAAGTTCGCGGATTGCGTCCGAGCAGATTGAGTAGCGACGATCGTGGCCCGGCCGGTCGCTTACCCGGCGAATCAGCGTCTCATCCTTACCCAGATGAGTGAGTATCTGCTGGGTAATCTCCCGGTTCGAACGCTCGTTTCCCCCGTCGATATTGTAAACTGCTCCCGCCAGTCCCTTTCTAAGCGCCAGGTCGATACCGCGGCAATGGTCGTCCACGTGGATCCAGTCGCGGACGTTCGCTCCGTCCCCGTAAAGCGGTAGAGATTGGTCGTCCAAAGCGTTGGTTATGAAGAGGGGAATCAGTTTCTCCGGGTACTGGAAGGGGCCGTAGTTATTCGAGCCGCGCGTGATGACCGTGTCCAAGCCATAGGTCGTTCCGAAGGCCATCACCATCATCTCGCCGCCCGCCTTTCCGGCGGAGTATGGCGAAGAGGGCGCCAGGCGATCGGTTTCGCGGAACGAGCCGCTCTCGATACTGCCGTAGACCTCGTCGGTCGAGACTTGCAGGAAGCGTTGAACGCCCGCCGATCGGGCCGCTTCCAACAGGACGAACGTCCCCTTGACGTCGGTTTCGATGAAGGACGCCGGGTCCATGAGCGAGCGGTCTACATGGGTTTCCGCCGCGAAGTTCAGTACGGCGTCTATTCCGGACATCGCCCCTTCGACGGCTTCGGCGTCGCAGATGTCGGCGTGAAGAAACCGGTATCGCGGGTTGTCCGCTACCGCTTCGAGGTTGCGGAGGTTGCCCGCATAGGTGAGTTTGTCCAGCACCAGCACCGAATCATCCGGGTGGGTGGCAAGCGCCATTTTCACGTAGTGGGAACCGATAAAACCGGCCCCGCCTGTTACGAGGAGTTTCAAACAGCATCTCCAGCGGCCCCCGTTGGCGCCGCGACGGTCGATTTCAGGCCACAGTACAGCGGGAACAGCGTCAGGTGATCTTGACGTCCCAGTTGTAGGGAATGCCCGGGTCGTCCCACGGACGGCGGAACTCATCGGGTTGCTGGCGGTCGTATAGGTTGTCCGTGAAGTTCAGCAGCAGGCATGGCCCATCACCGAGGCATTTGTAACCGTGAAGGATACCGATGGGGATGACAAGGGTGACATGGTTGTCATCACCCATAAACACTTCCTGCACCTCGCCGAACGTGGGGCTGTCTTCGCGGGCGTCGTAAAGGACCGCCTTGATCATCCCGCTGATGACGCACCAGATATCGTTCTGGCGGGCGTGGTAGTGCCACGCCCGGATGATGCCGGGGTAGGACTTGCTCACGTAGACCTGTGCGAAATGCTGGAAATGGGGGTCGGATTCGCGCAGGATCTCCATGAGGAAACCGCGTTCGTCCGCGTTGGGCTTCAGTGGGGCAATTGTGACGCCGTCGATCATATGAGCTCTATCCTGGAATCGTCGCCGAGTGTGAAACGGTAGACGCGCGGCCGGCTGTCCACGCGTGTGAGGTGTACGTCCCTGGCAATCAGAGAATCCGCCATCCGGCCGTCAAGGTTCCGGACGGTTGTGTTGTCGAGGATGATGGAATGCTCCATCTCCACGTTTTCCAGCGTCACGTTGTTCGCGATGCTGCTGTACGGGCCGATGAACGCATTCGAGATGCGGCAGTTCCGGCCGATGACGACCGGTCCGCGAACGGTGGTGTTCGTCAGGACCGTTCCCTCGCCGATCTGCACCCGGCCAACGGCTTGCGACGCGGCATCCATCGTACCGCCAATCAGCCTCGGCACGGTGTCCAGCACCGTCCGGTTGGCCTCCAGGATGTCATCCTTCTTCCCGGTGTCCAGCCACCAACCAGAGAGCTCGTGGCTCAGAACCCGTTCGCCCCGGTCGATGAGGTCTTGAATTGCATCGGTGATCTCGAGTTCGCCGCGCGCGGAGGGTTTGATGCGCGCGATGGACGCGTGGATCTCGGGAGTGAAAAGGTAGACACCCACGAGGGCCAGATTGGACTTTGGCTCGGCGGGCTTCTCTTCCAGCGCCGCGATTGTACCGTCCGGGTTCAAAAGCGCAACGCCGAAGTCACGCGGGTTTGAGACTTGCTTCAGCAGTATCTCCGCCGCGGGCTTCTCTCTCTTGAACTCCTCGACGAACCCGGCGACGCCACCCTCAATCAGGTTGTCCCCGAGATACATCACAAAGGAGCTGTCACCGAGGAAATCGCCGGCGATCGCCACTGCGTGGGCGAGCCCGAGCGGGGCATCCTGGTGAATGTAAGTAATCTGAACACCCCAGCGCGATCCGTCGCCCGTGGCCGCCATCACCTCCTCGCGGGTATCACCGACGATGATCCCTATGTTGGTGATCCCGGCGTCCCGGATGGCCTCGATGCCGTAGAACAGGATGGGCTTGTTGGCTACGGGCAGGAGTTGCTTTGCAGATGTGTATGTGATGGGGCGGAGGCGCTTCGCTTTTCCGCCGGATAGAATGAGTGCTTTCACGGCAAACTCCAGCGGTTGGGGAGGCGGCGAGCCTCCCCAACCGGAACCGCAGTTACATCAGGCTCCGGACTTCCGGGTTTTTCCGGCCGGCGCGCCGGATTCGGATGAGGCGGAATAGTGGCGATAGTCGGCGGACCTTGGGGCGTCGCCGCCGACGAGCACGACACCAATCAGTTGAGCGCGGCCCGAGGTGGTCAGCTTGGCCACCGCGCTGCGCGCTTCGTCCGGCGTAATGGTTCCCGCCTCGATAACAAGGATGGTTGAGGCCGCCAGGGAGGCGATGATGGCGGCATCGGAGACAACGCCGATGGGCGCGGTATCTATCACGACCAGATCGCCGACTTCGGCGAGGTCATCCAGAGCGGCGCCGAACCGACCGTTCTCGAGCAATTCGCTCGCGCCGGAGGACACGGTTCCGGCCGGCAGGACGTAAAGGCCCGGAATCCGGGTCGCCTGCCTGGCGTCGCGGGCCGGTGCGCCGGCGGACAGGACGTCCGCGAGCCCGGACGATGCATTTGAGCCGAAATAGGATGCCAGGCGCGGGCGCCGAAGGTCGGCGTCCATGGCCGTGATAGTGAGTCCGGCCTGCGCGAGCGATGCGGCGAGGTTGGCAACGACAGCGGATTTTGCGTCGCCGGCTCGTACCGCGGTCGCGGCGATCGATCTGGGTGGTGTATCTCCGCCGGCGAATCGAACCGATGAACGCAGAGACCGGAATCCCTCGGTGATCTCGGACGCCGGCTCGGACTCTACAATCAATACATTGCCGGCCGGGATTGCCGGGAGGTGGGCCAGAACCGGGAGTTTGAGTTCGCGCTGAACGTCCTCTGCGGTGCGCAGGTGTACGTCAATCGCGGAAAGGGCAAAGGCGCACAGGCAGCCAAGGAAGGCGCCAAGAAGGAACAGGGCAATTACATTGCGCATCCTGGGCGCGGATTTTTCGCCAGGCGCGGTGGCAACGGCGATGACGCGGGCATTTCCCTGACGGATAACGCGGTTGCTCTTGGCGTCGATGAGACGCTCATTAAGGTATTGGTATTCTCTTTCCGCGAGACTCTCCGCGCGCATCAGCCGGAGCATTCGCGCTTCTTTCCCGGGCAGTGCGGAAAAACGGTTGTCCATCTCGCCGATCAGCCGTCCCAACGCGGTCTGGCGAGCCTCCAGGCCGACAATTGTGGCCGCGAGATCAGCGGCTTTGCCCGCAAGCGCGAAATGGACCGGCTCGGGAGTGAACTGCTGCTCGATGGAATCCTTGAATTGAGCGTTCAGCCTGCGCTGAAGATTGGCTAACTGCGCTTTCGCGCTCATCACGGCGGGCCATTCGTCGGTAAAGCCCTGAGCGCGGAGGCCGGCCAATTCCGTTTCCGCTTTGATCAAGTCGGATCGGAGGCCCTCCTTAACGGCGTTCAGTTTGATGTTTGGCGCGATGACAAATCTCTGTTTCTGCGGGCCTCCAAGTTGCTGGAGCACGTTGCCTAGGCTGGCCCGAGCATCGGCGATCTCAACCCGCGCTTTGCCACGATCTGCATCAAGAGAGGCGGCTTCTTCGGCGGCGGATTTCAACTGGGTGGCAGAGTCCACCAGGCGGTTGGTCCGCTGGTACTCGGCCAACTGGTCTTCCCTGATGCGCAGTGTTCTTGAGGCGCCGGAGTTATCGTCGCCGATCTGGGCCTTGAGGAAACGCACGCTGCGTTCGTCATTGGCGACCTTGGTCATGCGGTCTTGCCAGACCATCACGGCAGCCATGGCGTTGGCGGCGAGGCGCGCCTGGTCCGCGGTCGGAGCGGTCTGCGTAATTGTAACGATGTCAGTGCCGGTCTCACCCTCTTTTGCGCTGACGTCCCACACGAGTTCCGACTTGCTCATGTGCTTGCCGTGCCACACATTCAGTCCGTCGCCGGCTTTCAGGATCGCATCCTGCTTTTCTTTTGGAGAGAGATTCAGCCAATCCACGTGGCCAGGACCGAATTCGAGGCCCTCCACGAACTTGGACGTCATGATGGTGCCGGCGTTTGTCAGTACTTCTGATGATGATTTCGACTGAGTGATGTTGCTGCCGCGCTTCTTGGCTGTGCCCGAAACCTCGTCCAGGTCACTCAGGATGCCGATGAGCTTGGCGGCGAGGGCGACCTTCGCATACTCGGAGAGTTTCGTCGAAGCCGGCGCGTCTGTTGCGCTGACCATAGAGGCGCCTGCTTCACCGGTGACGCCCAAAGACCCCAGCGCCTTCAACATCGCAGAATCAGCGAGTTGGCGCATATTCTCACGGACTGCGTGGTCGCTACGGCCAGGCCGCCCGTGAGACCAGCCGGAACTGAGGGCTGATGTATTCGCAATCCGCGCCAAAGTGTCCAGGTTCTTCCGAAGGGCGGGCGCCATCTTGATGACCTTGGTCTGCTGGAACGACTCGAGGCTGGCTGAGGGCTGATCATAGAGCGCGATACGAACCGGAGTTACATACTCCGAATCGAGAACGTCCGTCTGAATCACCGTGCTGATGTCGTCCAGGGTGGCGGAATCCGTCAGGTCGAGCGGAATACGAGGCGCGAGGTCGGTAAGCGCCCTGGCGATTTGCTGATAGCTGTTGGTTTCCACGAAGTGCGACGCCTGCTTGGTGGAAAGGGCAGACCCTGTGTTGAGGCCGCTGCCGAGGATACCGGCACCCATCCCGCTGATCGAATATCCAGACGGGCGTTCAACGAGGACTTCGCTGGTCGCCTTGAACGCTTTGGCCGATGTGTAGTAAGTGAAAGCTCCGGCGGCGAGACCCAGGATGGCGAAGGCGGCGACGACCTTCCAGCGCTTTGATATGACGCGTCCGTAGTCTCGAAGGGACAGATGCTGTTGTGGTTCCAAGGTTCCGCGGACCTCCTGAATGGGCTCTCGGGCGTCTGATGCCGGTTTCCAGTCGACACGACACGTCCACATCTTTATCGGGATGTAAACGTTGATTAGCGAGGACTGGGAGATGCTCCTATTCTACCATTCTTCCCGCAGGTGTTTCAAAGCGCTGAAGGGTGACGGTTGTGTGCGTGGAAGGCATCGTACGGATGGCACGGGCACGGGGCGAAAAACGGGCAGGCGCATCTGGCACGGGCAGGCGGCGCGATCGACGACGTATGGCGCTCATTGATGGCGCCGGCAGGGGCTTCGAGGCCGGTCGCGGATATATAAACGCGGATAGATAAACCTTGACTCGAAACCGCATTGGGTGGTAAGATTAGTTCGCTTATACTGCGTCGGCGCGGCTTGGGGCAGTGGTCTTCAAGCGGTGGCGGCGCTAAATCTTTGTTTAAGGGAGGCACGTCCTTTCCACGCCCCTCTGCGCCGGTTGCAGGATCATAGCCGGTTGCCCAGACTGTGTGAAAGACGGGAAAACGAATGGTAGACGAAACCCAAACGAACGAACCGATCGAATTCGCCGCTGCTGAAGCGGTTGAGGTGGAGGCCGCGGCGGCCCCGGAACCGATCGAGGAACCCAAGGCTGAGGCAGCCCCCGAGGAGCGAAGACCGCTTCCTGTGGTGGGCGAGCCGACCCCGTCTTCACTGGATAACATGTCTGACGCGGAGTTGTTCGGCGCGCACCTGTCGCCGGGTTCGGAATACACAGGAACCTTCCGCACGCTGAGCGAGGGTGATGTGGTGAAGGGCGAAATCGTGCGCATCGACCGGGAAGGCGTCCTGGTTGACGTGGGCCAGAAATCCGAAGGCTTGATCAAGCCGCAGGAGATGGGCCGCGAGAACGCGGACGAAGCCCCTCTGGCCGTGGGAGATACGGTTGACGTGATGGTGATGCAGGGCGAAACCCCCGAGGGCCAGCTTCTGCTTTCCAAGAAGCGCGCCGATTTCGAAAAAGCGTGGGACCACGTAATTGAGGCCCAGCAGAACGACGAGATCATCCAGGCGATGGTCACGGATCGCGTGAAGGGCGGCCTGGTGGTTGACCTCGGCATCCGCGGGTTTATCCCGGCGAGCCATGTGGGCAACGGCAAGGTTCGCAACCTTGAGAAGTACATCGGCGAGGCGCTGCCGTTGAAGGTCATCGAAGTGGACAAGGAGCGCCGCAAGGTCGTTCTTTCCCACCGGTTGGCCACCGAAGGCGAGCGTGAGAAGCAGCGCGAAGAGACGCTTGAGACCCTGCGCGAGGGTCAGGTTCGGGCCGGTGTGGTTCGCCGCATCACCGATTACGGCGCTTTCGTGGACTTGGGCGGCGTGGACGGCCTGCTGCACATCTCCGAGATGTCCTGGAGCCGCATCAAGCACCCGAACGAGGTTGTGAAGCAGGGCCAGGAAATCCAGGTGATGGTGCTGAAGGTCAACCTGGAGCAGGGCCGCATCAGTCTCGGCATGCGCCAGATCCTTCCGGATCCGTGGACCGAAGCCAGCAAGAAGTACCACTCCGGTGACATCATTGAGGGCAAGATCAGCCGGCTGGTTCAGAGCGGGGCATTCATGGCGCTTGACGGCGGCATCGAAGGCTTCATCAAGAACAGCGAGCTGGCCCAGCGCCGCGTTGCCCGCCCTGAGGACGTGGTGAAGGTTGGCGACGCCGTACAGGTGAAAGTTCTGGACGTGCGCCCGGACGAGCGCCGCATCGAACTGAGCCGCAAGAGCCAGGAGAAGCGTGAAGAGCGCGAACAGGGCGAACGCGGCGAACGCGGTGACCGTGGTGACCGACAGGCTCGCGAGTACCGCCAGAAGCAACCGGATGACCGCTTCACCCTCGGCGACAGCCAGGGTGATGCGCTGGCCGCCTATAAGGCCGAACTGGAAGCCGCGGAAGCCGAAGCGGCTGCGGCCACCCCGGAAGAGGCTGTGGAAGCTGCCCCCGAGGTTGCGGAAGCTGCTCCCGAGGTTGTCGAGGCGGCCCCTGAGGTTGCGGAAACCGCCCCCGAGGTTGTGGAAGCTGCCCCCGAGGTTGTCGAACCGACCCCTGAGGTTGTGGAAGCGGCCCCCGAGGCAACTGAAGCCACCGAGGAGACCGCCGAGGTCGAGCCGAAGGCGGCAGAGTGACAGGCCGTCCTTGAGGCGTTTCGTGGGAGAGCCCGGCCATGCGCCGGGCTTTTCTGCGACTGAAGGATTCGGCGGCCGGGTGGATCAAATAAGGTGGCGCGGACGAATGCGCGGCGGCCGGAATTGAAGGTTTCAAATTCGGACTGAAACAAATGAGCAAGATGACGCGTCAAAAGGGTTTGGTGCTCGGAGTGACAGGAGCGGCCGGCAGCGGGAAATCCACCGTAACGCAGATGCTGTCCTCATTGGGGGCGCAGACGATCGACGCGGATGCGCTCGTCCGCTGGGCGTACAATGATAGCGCCTTCCGGGGCAGGGTTGTTGCCCGTTTCGGGGACGGTATACTGGATTGCCGGGGCGGGGTAGACCGTGGGAAGCTGGCCGATATCGTGTTCCAGAATCCCGAAGCGCTGGCGGATCTTGAGGGGCTGGTACACCCGGCCGTTCTGGACCAGATGGCGGAGTCCATCGAGATGTACCGCGCGGAACCGGAGCGCGCGCCCGTGCTGGCCGTGGAGGTACCGCTGTTGTTTGAAGCCGGCGCGGACACAATGGTGGATCGGGTATTGACCGTGACCGTTGGCCCGGAGACCCGGGCGCGCCGGCTAGCCGAGCGCGGTTGGGACGCCGAACGCATCGCGGCGGTTGACAGGAGTCAGATGCCGCTTTCCGAGAAGGCGGCGCGCGCAGATTACGTTGTTGAAACGGATGGCACGCTTGAGGACACCGCGGCGCGCGTGGAAGCCCTCTGGCGTCGCATGGTTGAATAAATGGCGTCTCATTTGTATGTCGTTTCGCGCACGCCGCCGTCATGGAGGGCATGCTTCTTGCCTTGGTATCGGGCGACTGATATAATCTGTACTGTGCCTCCTGACGTGTCATGCCAGCATCAGCCCCGCGCCCTTCACAGTGCGCGCCGGGAGCCGCCATTTCCTCAAAACAATCCTCGCCGAGCGGAGTCTGTCCGCTCGTCGGGCCGCATAGCAGACTTTTCCCACACGTCGGCCGTTTTCACATTGAGGGGGAGATAAGGGACATGTTTTTACGAATCGCCGCAAAGGGTACGGCTGTCTGGTTGGGCCTGGTAACGGCCGTTCTTCCGGTGTCAGCCGGCGGCGCCAGGATGACCGTGCTCAGGACCATGCGCCCGGCGCCGGTCGCCGTGGCCGCACGCAAGCCGGCGCCCAAGCCGAAGAAGCCCGCAATGCGCGGCCCGAACTACCTTGGGATCAGGGCTTTGCCCGTCTTCCCGTTGCGCGTTGCCGCGCCGGGCGAGAGGACAGCGTCGGCTTCGCAGGCGCGCGCCAGGTCCTCGCAAAAGACTCACGGCGGAACGCCGGACATCGACACCAATACCACCAACGGATCGTATAACAGTGTTGAGCCAAAGTTCCTCTCCAGCGGAGGCGTCGCGTATACGGCGAACGGCCCGAACGGCAGTGACAACTACCCGCCGCCCGCTCCCGACATCACCAAGGACCCCAATGCCGATCCGCCCCTTGGTATCCAGATGCCCCCCTTCCTGGTTGGGGCAAACGACTACCACATCAGGTACCGGACGCCTGCCGGGACGGTCCTCGTGCGGGTCGCGGTGGGTGACAACGAGGTTGGGGAACAGTTCGAGCCGACTGCCAACAAAACAAACACACTGGGCTTCACGGCGTTTCTGGGTATCCACCACGACATCTATAAGCCCAATGTGACTGTCACGCTTGCGGACGGTACCCAGGTGACCCTGGATTACCATGGATTTCCTGTTCGGACGATCTGTCTGAGTGACGACGCCCTGGCGACATCCCTGACCGGCGACAATGGCACCATTTCCAAAATCCTGCAGCCCGACCTTTACGGCGTTGGCCAGGTTCCGATCACGGGGACAGACGGAACGGTTACGAATAAGTACATGCCGTTGTTCACGCCGGACGCCACCCCGATCTTCTACCCGAATAACAGCCGTTACGTGTTCTTTGTGAGCCTGCGCGGTTACGACCCGAAGAACCCCGCCACGCAGGTCACCAGCCTCTGGATGTGGGACACCGCCAAAGCCATTACCGACGCCGGCTACGTTCAGAAGATTTATTCGTCCCCGACCGGCAAGTCCGTGCTATACCCGCGGTTTTCCGTTGACGGCACTTACCTGACATGGACGGAAGCGGACATCAAATATCCGATGGACGAGAAAACCGGCGCCATCCAGGATCCGGTGTTCGACATTGATGTGTCTCGCTCGATACTGCAGACGCCGTTTGCCTCGCGCGTGTTCCTCGGTAAGATCGCCGTTAGGAACCCCCCTGCCGACAACAAGCCCGCTTCCGCTTCGATCGGCGGCGCCACCCAATTGACGTTGTACGTTGACGAGAAGAATGACGCGCCGCGCGACATGATGTCGTTCTTCAACGGCCTGAACCAGGTGGGTTTCTCCTCCGATCGGCTTGACAAGGATGGCGACGGCCTCGCCGACGGTGTTGAAACCGATCCGACGAAGGCGCTGTTCGACATTTACGTCTATCCGTTCCCGTACGATCCGAACTGCTCCGATGAAAGCGTTCCGGACTCGATGGCACATCGCCAGACACTGGGCGACAAGATGGTCCCCACGATCCCCACTGACCCGACGAGCCCGCTGATTCACTTCGACGATTCGAACGAGCTCTACGGGGACGCGGCGCCGGTCAACTACGGGTCCGACTTGCTGAGCCTGATGACACCGAACATCATGTACCAGGCGGACGACCGCATTCCGACCATACCGCCTCCGACGACCGTCGATCCGAATGACCTCGGGTGGGACATCTGGACGACCAATCGTGCCGGCGCCATCACGTCGCAGGGTGACATCCTTAACGGCCTGCCGGTTGTGACGCCTGATCAGGACCTTCCGGCCGTTCAGCAGAGCGACCTCGTGCTGACGCATCGCAAGGGCTTCCCAAGCGATTACGTCAACATCACCGTCAACGTCAACCCGAAATACTACCACTTTGACGATACGACCAAGGCTCCCACAACCGAGGTGTACGCCCTCGTCAAGGACCCCGACAACCGGATCTACCGCAGCGTGGAGAGCGAAGTTGCTCCGAGCGTGACCTTCACGGCGGACCAGGAAGTCGACGCGTTTCCGGTGAAATTCTGCAAGCCGGACTTCGACGCCTATACGGCCGCCTGGGGCGGTAAAGCAGGCGCTCCGCAGATTGGCGCGCTCATCAAGCTGAAGGCGGTCAATGACACGCCGAATCCGTTGTTCCCCGTGGCCTATACCGGCAAGTGGTACACTCCGGCCGAAGTTTCCGACTTCATGATTGATATCATCGTGAAGGTGCCGCCGATTCCGGCCACACAGACCACCCCGGCGATTCCAGCGCATAGCTATATCACGGATAACATCGGCGGATTCTCTACCGCGCCCTTCATCCCGACCAGCCGAGTCCTGGTTGTCAGCGACTTCGCCGCGGGCCAGAAGTCGATGGACGATACCACAGGCGGTTCAGCCGCTCGTTACGGTACGAACGGTGTCCGGACCGAGAGCTATTTCCTGGACCATCCCGGCCCAAGCGTCACCTCCGACGGTATCCCGATTTTCTCCCAGAAGTATGGCGGCGATCCCTGGGCTGTCTTCGGGCCCCGCCGCGAATGGCAGACCGAGCCGACTCTCACGGAGGACCCGATTTCCCATCGCCTCGTCGCGGGGAACGACGGGCTCCTGAATGCGGGCGATCCGCTCTTCGTTGATTCCGCCGGGCACACGGAATACGATCTGTGGCGCACGCAGTGCCGCGAGCCGATTACGCTCGATGACGTAAAGGAATCGACCGGCAGAACCGTCTCCCGCGGCGTATTGCACAACTACCTCCCGTATACCCACTCCCAGCCGGGCTACCCGATTCCTTCCGTCCTGAGAACGCAGCGTGTCGCGGATCGGTGCGTCGTCTGGGTCTCCCCGCACACGGGCAACCTGAACGGCAACGCCGGACAAAACTCCGCGGAGGTCGGCACCATTGCCAATCTCTCCACGCAGGGCGAACTGGTGAATTACATGAACCGCGGCGGGCGTTTGATGCTTGCCGGCGCGGACGTGGCGTACGTGCTGTCCGGGGACAACCCCAATTCGTCCAACGCCTTGCTGGCGCGGATGAAGGTGGCGTTCCAGAGCGACGCGGACGTTGACGAGGTCTCTCCGTTCCAGTTCCATCGCACAAACGCAGTGAACGCCAAAGACGGCAGTATGTTCGGGCTGAACCCCATACCGTACGTGATGGTTGAAGCCCCTCTCGCCCCGCACTGGCCGGGCGGCGAGCCCACCAATCTTCCGCTGCACAGCCCTCGCGGGAACCCGGATCACGAAAGCCGCGCGGACGGTTCGCTGTCCAACTACCATCAGGACGGAATCACCGGCGTGGACATCGGCACGGTCGGCGGCGCGGAGCCCGTTTACTACTACGCCACATCGGACGTCGGCGACAAGACGCTTCTGTGCGCCGTTCAAACTCATATTCCGGTTACCTCGGACAACGCGAGCGCGTCCAAGACGTTCTTCATGTCCTTCAACCCGGACGCGATTTCACGAGGCTATGCCGCCCCGACCGGGACGCCTCCGTACGTCATCAGCCCCAACAACCCGGCAACGATGTTCCACAACGTCGTTGACTACTTCTGCACCGGCGGGTTCCTGGGGAACGTGTTCATCACCACGAACGTCTCGAGCCTGAAGAACGTCCTCGTGTACGCGGTCGATGACTACAACGCTGAAGCCGCCGGCAACATCCGCGGCACTGCGCTGACGGACGACACGGGCTTCTTCACGATGGATGGCCTGGAGCCGAGCATCTACCGGATGTACGCTTACAAGGTCGGCTTTGCGATAGGGTCTCACGAAGTCCGCGACGCCGTTGACACCATGCGGAGCGGTTATACCCGGGACAACATCACTCTGGTGCCTACCCAGCCGGGCTCCCTCGCCGGTACCGTTTACCAGAAGGGCACGTCCCCGCGCCTCGTGCTGGCGGGTGTGCCGGTGACCCTCACGGACATCACGGGCGCCGCGAACATGATGGCTATCACGGACGCCAACGGGCAGTTCGCGTTCATTAACATCCCGACCGGTTTCTACACCATCACCACGCCATACGGGCAATGGAAAGCCGGAGTATATTACGCCGCATACACGAATCCGGTTGGCTCATTGACCATCACCACGGGCGTGAACAAGACGTTCGACATCGCCCTGACGACCACGACGCCGATCACTATCTCCGGAAACGTGACGGATGCCGACACGGGCAATCCAGTCAGCGGCGTTACTGTAACGGTGACTGACGCGACCGGAGCCAATACCGCGACCGCCGTGTCCGACACAGCCGGTTACTACGCCTTTGGCGACCTGCCGAATGGCGCGTACACTGTGACGACGCCCGAAGGCCAGTACACCATGGTCATCAGCGCTACGAAGAGCGAGCAGCACTACTACGCAGCGACTTCGAACGCAGGCAAACCGCTGGCCGTAACGCAGTTCGGCAACGTCTCGTTCCCGATCGTGCTGACGCGGACTGCTCCGAAACCGGCGACGATCGTGGTCTCCGTGAAGGACGCGTTCACGCTGCCGGCCAAACCGGCGCAAGGCGCGGTCATCACCGTCATTGACGTAGCGACAGGCGCTCCCGCCGTCCCGCTTGACAGCGGGCTGAACCCGATCACGACGACCGTGACGGGCGATCCGACGGACGGCACCGGCACGTTCAAGGTCAACTCCGGCACGTACACGATCACCGTGACGTACCAGAGCCTGGCGCCGCAGAGCAAGACGATCATCGCCGCCCCGGATGACCCGGCTGACCCGACCAAGGTCAATCAGGTGAACTTCGAATTCGGCGTTATCCATACCTTCACTGCCGGCAGTGTGCTGATGGCTTCCCTGCCGTACGACTACAGCGGGACCACCTCGGTTCCGATCACGTTCAGCAAAGTGCTGACGCTGACCAACGCTCAGCTGGCGAACGCCGTGGTCGGCTACAACGCCGGCACGCAGGCCTTCGTGTTCTACCCGAACAACCCCGCCGATACAGCCCGCCTGGGCCGCGGCTACGGGTTCAAGCTGCCGGCTGACGGCAAGGTGGTGGACCAGGGTACGTCAATGTCCGGCACAACGGGAATCATCAGAACCGACATCGGTTGGAACCTGATTGGCGACCCGTGGCCGGGGACAGTGGTCTGGAACGGCACGGGAACGGACTCCGTTCGGGTGACGCTGCGCGACGATGCGACTCAGACCAAGATGACCATCGACGACGCGAAGACGAAGGGCTACATCCTCAGCGACCTGTGGGGTGGCTCCAGCGTAGACGCGAACGGCAACTCCGTGTACTCAGGAACATACCAGGTGGCCTCGCCAACTATGTCTCTGGTGCCGTGGCGTGGTTACTGGGTGAAGGTTGCCCAGCCGCTGCTCTTCTACGTACCCAAACCCGCCGTCCCGGCCGGAGCGAACATCAAGGCTGTTGCCGAGATTGAAGCGATGAAGGGCGCGCTGATGCCCGCGGCCGATAAGTGGGGCATGAACATCACCGCTTCCGCGGACGGCATGACCGATAACGGCCTGGCGCTGGGCATCAGCAGCCGTGCCACCGCCGGAATCGATCCAGGCCTTGACCTGGCGAAGCCGCTTCCGATGAGCGGCGGCAAATACCTGTACACCGCCTTCCCGATGGGGTCCGCCGGAGCCTACGCTACCGACGTCCGCAGTCCGGGAGCGCTGAATATCTGGACGATCAACGTCAGCACCTCGTTGAACGCGCGGATGGTTACCCTTACGTGGACGCCGGTGGGCAGTTTGCCTGCCGGATACACGGCCTGGCTGGTGGACTCTGCAACAGGCCAACGAACCAACATGAGCGCGGTGAATCAGTACGCGTTCCGATCCGCCCGCGACGGTGGTGTCCGCACATTCCGTGTGGAAACGCGCCGTGCCGGCGTTTCTAGATAACAAATGGGGAGAGCAGGCAGCAGCCTGTAGACGGTAGGCGTCAGGCGGCCCTCGGCAGAACCGAGGCGCCGGCCTGACGATACCGGCTAACGACTACTGCCCGCCGAATGCTCCACAATTTCAGGAGGAACAGAGACTGTGAATAGGTTTCTTCGCCGCGCCGCGCTGCTGACAGCCGCCATTGCGCTCGCGGTTACCGCCATCGGCACCGCCATGGCGCAGGTTGGCAAACCGCTTACCGTGGCTGTGCTCACGTTTACAAACTCCAGCGGAGTGGGGGGAGCGTTGTTAGGCAACAGCGCATCCGCCGCCGCGGAAACTCAATTCATCGGCTCCCCAAAGTATGACGTCGTGAAGAAGGACACGGTCGTTAAGACCATGTCCGACCTTTCACTCACGTATCCGTTGGGCCGAGTCGGCATACAACAACTTGCTACCGCGCTGGAAGCGGATGCCGTCATCACGGGCGACGTGGCGAAGGTTGTCAAGGACCCGAAGACCGGGCAGGTGAGACTGACGCTTCGCGTGGAGATGACGGATCGTTCATCCGGTGAACTGGTGAACGGCGCCATCGTGACAGGCGAGAGCGGCGTTCGGCCGGGCTTGACGGGGTCCGAGGACGCGCTTCTCGACGAAGCGTTGAACAAGGCCGCATTTGCGGCGGTTCGCTCGATGAACGAGCGCATCCTGCCGGAAGGCACAGTTTACGCGACGTCCAGCCGTGAAGGCCAGATTGAAGCGCTTCTGAATATCGGCAGCAACAGCGGCGTTCGCCAGGGGATGGAATTCATCATCCTGCGCAATCGCGAGCAGGTTGGCCGGCTACAAATCACCTCCGTTTCACCGACGGACTCGACGGCGGCCGTTATCGCCACCACGCGCGGCGTGCAGCCGGAAGACAAGGTCCGCGCGGTATTCCGTTTGGAGAACATCCCCGTTGACCTCGGCGGCACCGGCGCGTCCAAAGCGACGATTCGCCGCCCGAAATTGAGCCTCGGCAACCTGGCCATCGGCGCGGGTATGCTGTTGGGGTTGACGAAGCTTGCCCACGGCAGTTTCAGCCAGGGTAGATCCGTGCGGAACGCCACCGCTGTCGCCACGGGCCCGTTCAATGGCGCTCCATTCCCGAACGATCTACCGGACGTGCCGGTCGTTCATATCAAGTGGAGCCCGCCGAGTGGTGTCCTTCAGTCGGACATCATTGGGTACTCCGTTCGCCGCCTGGACCGCCCCGATGGCAACCCCGTCGACATCGTAAACGCGGGACAGACGAGCGTCTATGATACAGGCCGTGCCCGCGACATCCAGGCCCTGACGCCGTTCGTTGAATCCAAAGTTGACGGACTGGACGCCGGCGCGCCGACGCGCTACCTGATCAGCTGTGCTTATAACTTTACGAGCACAACCGGCACCGGCACAGGCACCGGTACGGGCACCGGCACAGGCACGACCACGACGACCGTGAAATACGCGACAGACGTTATCACGGGCGCCGCGACGGGCCTGATCCCGCCGCCTACGGTCTCCGGCTCGCTTTCACTCGACCCCGCGGCGATGGGCGCCAGGGTGTTCACGTTCCAGCAGGTGCCGGGCGGCGACAGATACGTTGTCCAGATCGCGAACAATCCCCAGTTCACCGGCGCCGAGACGTATCCGAAGGGTGGCGAGGGTTTGGCGCTCGCGCCGACGCCATCCCTTCTGTTGATGTGGTACGGCGCGATGGACACGTCTACGCCCCCTGTCTGCGTTCCCGGATTGGATACAACCTGTGTGAACGGAATCAACACCGATCCCCGGACCAATACCACCCTCAAGCCGATCTACTGCCCCGATGCGTCGATGACGCTGAACCTGCTGACCAGCCAGTTCGACTTCACGACAGGTACGTACTACTGGCGCGTTGGCACGCGGAACACCCGCGACGATAACGTGCCGGAGAACGGCGGCTGGGTGTGGGGCGCGATGAGCCCGCTCGTTTACGAAGGCTCGACGCCGACGATGAAGTCCGTTGCCGGGCGCCACCCGGGCGCCGGTCCGGTTCGCCCGCGCCAGCCAGGCGCCGGAACCACTTCGACGGAGCTGCCCACCGCGCCATTGGGGCGCTCGGGCCGCGGTCGATAGGATAGAGACGGGGGAGGGGTCTTCCCTCCCCCTGCTTTGTGGAGAAACCCGTATGATTAGAGTTCCGATATCGACGCTGGTTCGATCACTGGGGGTGGCGGCATTATGCGCGGCGGTGATTGCCCCCGTGTTCGCCGCAAACCAAACCCTGCTGGTGTTTCCAGTGGATAAGCCGGAAGCCGTGGACCAAGGCGTTGCGGATGCCGTGCTGTCCGGCTTGCGGTCGCGCGTAGCCGGCCCCGTGAAGTACGACGCGATGGCGTTCTCCCCAACTTCGGCGCTTGCGAAGATGGCCGTAACCGGCGGAACGCTTACCGCGGCGCAGGTGGCCGGCCCGTATACGCCGGAGACAGCTTCCGCGATCGCGCGAGCCGTTGGCGCGGACATGGCCCTGGTAGCCAGCGTTGAGGACGCTTCTGTGGATACCGCAGCCAACAAGGCCACGGTGACCATTTCGGCGCAGCTGCTGGGCGCGTTGGACGGCAAGGCCGTCAAGACGGCCGGAGCTTCCGGCGAAGCCGTGAACGCATCTTCGCCGCAACTGAGCCTGCTGCGACAGGCAGCGGACGCGGCGGCTGGCAAGGCCGCGGCGCAATTGTTCGGCGCCTCCGCTAATGCTCCGGGACCCGTTGTACGGCCTCAACCTGGCAAGACCCCCGGCGCAACGTCCGAGGGCGCGGTTCCCACACCGCCGGCAGCCAAGAAGTCGAAGAAGGGCGGCAAGACCGGCCTTCTCATCGGCGGGCTTATCCTGGTCGGCGTAATCATCGCCAGCAGCCACGGCAGCAGTGGCGGCGGCACGAATACGGGCGGCGGCGGACCGCCACCGTTCCCGTTCTAAAACAGCCCCCGGGATGATGTGGAAATGGGGAAACGAGGGGATAGGATTCCGTCGTTTCCCCATTTCCGCATTGGCATGGTGCCCCAACTCCGTTTCGTCGCGCATCCCCGACGTGCTATCCTGAACCCGATATGCCATTACACATAACCAACTCCCTCACACGGACGAAGCAGTTGTTCGAGCCGATCGAGCCCGGGTTCGTCCGAATGTATGTCTGCGGGCCGACCGTTTATGACAGCCCGCACCTCGGACATGCGAAGTCGTACATCGGTTTCGATGTCATCGTCCGCTACCTCAGGCACGCGGGCTACAACGTACGGTACGTGCAGAACATCACCGACGTAGGGCACCTGACAAACGAGGCTGACGATTCGGGCGAAGACAAGATCGAGCGCCGTGCCCGGTCTGAACGTCTCGAGCCTATGCAGATCGTGGAGACCTATACGCGCGAGTTCTTCAGCGCCATGGACCGGCTGAACGTCCTCCGGCCGGATATCAGCCCGCGCGCGAGCGGCCACGTCCCGGAGATCATCGGCCTCTGCGAGATTCTGATCGAGCGTGGGTGGGCGTATGAGTCGGACGGCAACGTGTACTTCGACGTTGCCAAATGGGCGGCGGCCGGGCACTACGGCAAACTGAGCGGGCGTGACCTGGAAGACCAGGAAAGCAACACCCGCGGCACCGTTGCGGAAGGGAAGCGCCACCCGTCCGACTTCGCGCTCTGGAAGAAGGGCACGCCCGAACACATCATGCGCTGGCCGAGTCCGTGGGGCGACGGCTATCCGGGCTGGCACGTGGAGTGCAGCGCGATGAGCATGAAATACCTCGGCGAGACCATCGATATCCACGGCGGCGGCGTTGAAAACATGTTCCCGCACCACGAGGACGAAATCGCTCAAAGCGAGGCCGCAACAGGGCATCCCTTCGTTCATTACTGGGTGCATAACGGCTCTCTGAAGATTGACGGCGTCAAGATGAGCAAGAGCCTGGGGAACTTTATCACCGTGACCCAGGCGTTGGAGAAGTGGCCGGCGGAAGTGCTTCGCCTGTTCTTCCTGAGCAGCCACTACCGCAGCATGACGGACTTCAGTGACGAAGCCATCGAGGCCGCGCGCAAAGGGTACGACCGGCTGACGACCGCCCTCGCGCACGCGACGCGGCTGGCCGGCGACGCGGAACCGGCCCCGAGCGCGGTTTCGGAGGCAGCCTGGGAGCGCTTCCGGACCGCGATGGACGATGACTTCAACACACCCGTGGCGGTCTCCGTACTGTTCGAGCTGGCCTCTGAGATTAACAAGACGGCGCCGGGGGACAATCGCGGGCTGGCGGCCCTCCGCGCCGCGCTCCTGCAGATCGGCGCGGTGCTGGGCCTGACGTTTGAGACAGTGTCCGCCGTCGGCGACGCCGGCATCGAGCGTCTGATGGCCCTGATTCTCGATATGCGGCAGAAGGCGCGCGCGGAGAAGGACTGGGGCGCGGCGGACCAGATCCGCGATGCCCTGAAGGAAGCGGGCATTGTTGTGGAGGATGGCCCGGACGGATCGATCTGGCGCAGGAGTTAGGCACTCCGTGGCGGAGCGACAGGTGTGCGGCGCCATCCTTCAACACGCATCCCCTGCTATAATGGGAATAGAACATTAGCACTCAGAGGGGTAGAATGCCAACTTACGAATATCAGTGCGTCGCCTGCAACGACAGGTTTGAACGCTTTCAGAGGATGTCCGATCCTGCGGTAACGAATTGTCCCAAATGTGACGGGGCGGTTCGAAAAGTGATGCACGCGCCCGCTATCGCCTTCAAAGGGCCCGGCTTTTACGTGAACGACTACAAGAAGCCGAACCCCGCGTCAACGCCTCAGGTTGAATCAGCGGGGACTCCCACTCCTAAGTCCGGCGAGGCTTCCACGCCCGTTGAAGCTCCGAAAGCGGCCGTTCCGGCCACCGCTTCGGCTTGAGACGGGACCAATTGTGCCTCTACGGCACGTTTGCAGAACACAAAGAAAAATGCCAATATACGAGTACGAATGCACGGAATGCCGCGACCGCTTCGAGCGCCGGCAGCACATGACCGATCCGCCGGTCAGCGAATGTCCGGTGTGCGGCGGAGGTGTGCGGAAGGTGCTGCAGTCGTTTGCGGTATCGGTGAAAGCCGGGGGCAGGCCGGCGTCATCTCCGTGCGCGGACGGCGGTTGCCCATTCGCAGGGCAATGCGGCGTCAACTGAATAGCGCGGGGCTCCGGGAAATGGCGGACGCTCGGCGCGTAGTCGGTGTACGAACTGGGTTTCGGTGGCGGATATCTGTTAGAAGGTAATCTTTCAAGGAGAGTATCATGTTCAAGGAATTCAAGGAATTCATCGCGAAGGGCAACGTTCTGGACCTGGCGGTCGCCGTGCTGATTGGCGCCGCGTTCGGCAAGATCATCACTTCGTTCACCAGCGACATCCTGACCCCCATCATTGGCGCTTTCGGCAAGGCAGATTTCAGTGCACTCGCCATTCAGGTTGGCGCCGCGCAGATCAAGTACGGAATGTTCATCAACGCGGTGATTGACTTCCTCATCGTCGCGTGGGTCCTCTTCATGATCGTGAAGGCGGCGAACAAGATGAAGAAGCCGACTGAAGGCCCAACCCCGCCCGAGACAAAAGATTGCCCGTTCTGTCTGTCGACAATCCCCGCGGCGGCCACACGCTGCTCCGCGTGCACGTCGCAACTGTAATCCGAAGCACACAAAGGGGCGAGGCTCAAACGGGATCCCGTTTGAGCCTCGCCCCTTTGTGTGC
>DASXVS010000050.1 GCA_036504095.1 Armatimonadota bacterium
AGGAACGCAAGAAGGCAGGACTGTTGTCCGCTCCGGCGATAGCGCTGGAAGACAGCAAACCAAAGAACTGACCCACAAGGTCAGACAGGTGGGGAATTTTCACCCGCGCCCAATTGGGGATTTTTCAGGCGCCGTTGACAAGGGTGCAGTAGCATCCGATTCGATATGGGCCGTATGGGTTAACTGCGGCCGTCAGCCTCCCTCGTAGAGCACGGCAGTTCTAATGGCGGTTACTATGGTCCACCACGTAGACGCGATGGGGCCAACTGGCCCCTTTTTTGTGCTCAGAGAGCACCGATCCGCCGGTTCTAGTGCGTCAAATTCACGTTCCAGCGCCGGGTAGCTTTCCTCGATCTGTGTAAGGAGCCCACTGGTGACAATTGTCAGCTGGCCCTCCTGTAGAATGTAGCTCGCCCCTAGTTTTTGCGCCAGTTGGCGTTTGGTTCTAGCGTCACTGTGGGGCAAACGAGCGTGTGCGGTTGCGGCGAACTCCAGTGTGTCGGCAACCACGCGCCAACTTGACCGTACTGAAGCATTCACATCGCGCTCTTTCGCTTGCAAGCCCTCCAGTTCGCGGTCGAGGTACTCCTTTTTCATTTGGTATTCGTTGTCGTCTATTAGTCCGGCCAAGCGCAGATCGAGCAATCGTTCCATTTGCTGCCGAACCCGGTTTCCTGCCGCGCGCAAAGTGGCTCGGCGAGTCTCGGACTCGGTTTCATCGGCCGCAGCCAAGCAATCGATCTCGTTCTTGGCGAACTCCACGAACTCCGGCCGCACTGTGATACCGCGGAGCCTGTCCGCTATCTGTCCTTCGAGTGTCTGCTCGGTGATGCTATTCTTCGACCTTCCGGTGCACTCGCTGTTGGTGCAGTAGTAATAAACATAGTCCCGCATACCCCCAATGCTACGCACCAGCTTTGACTTACGCGTACCGCAAATGTACCGGCCGCAGGCCCCGCAGCGTACGGTGAGACTATAGGCGAACTCCTGTGTACGGGGCGCGGGCTTCCTCAATCCGAGCAATTCAAGCACTCGTTCGTGCTCATCCCAGGTTATCACCGCCGGGTGCTTCCCTTCATACAGCCTGCCACAGTAGCGGAAGTAGCCTGAATAGAACGGATTCTTCAGTATCTTGTAAAAGCCGGCGCGGGACAGTTTGCCGGCGGGCGTACGTCGGCCCGGCTTCGTGCGGTAGCCCCATTCATCATTCAGGCGGATCAGTAGTTTTGGGACCGACGTTTGCCCGGCCAACGCGTCCTTGAACAGACGGGTTATGAGCGGGAGTCGCTCGGGGTCGGCGACCACCTCTCCGCCCACGTTTCGGTAGCCTTCGGGCGCCATATGCGAGCACCACCCCCGTTCAGCGCGGCTCTGCATGCCGCGATTGACATTTTGGACCAGTTCACGGATGTACTGGTTAGCCTGCCCAGTCTCGATGGAGAACAGCAGAGCATTGTCGCCTGGTAGAAAGACCCGGTCCACCGTGCGAATCTCCTTGATAGCCTCCTTCTGCAGTAGCCACTGGATTTGACCGCTGTCGACGGGGTTTCGCGAAAGCCGATTCACATTCCAGCACAGTAGCGCGTCAGCCTCTCCTCGCTCGAACATCCGAAGCATCTCTGCGAAGACCGGACGTTTCCCAGGTTCTTTTGCTGACATCGATTCTGTGAGTTCAGTGATCAGATCCATACCAAATCGGCTGGCGATGTCGCGCATCACCGAAATCTGATCGTCAAGCGATTGAACTTGGCGATCTTCACGGTCGGTCGACTTCCGGGCATACAGCAGGTAACGTAGGGGCATAGCACGTTAGGTGAACAAAATGAAGTAGATCGGTGCAGAGGGCGAGGGCATCCTTGCTGCTTAGTCGCACACCGAAACGCGACTCGTACAGGTCCCGAAATCTCTCGACGGCCTGAGCACTTGGCACTGGCAGTTCCATTTCTTTCCCTTCGCTTAGTGGTATCAAGCAAAGCATGTAACGCCAGGCATTGGCGCGCAACCACGGTCGCGGGCATGCAACGAACGTTGCCAGTATGCAACCATCTGAATTCACCGGCCGCGCGGGCTTAGCGGCTAAGCAAATGACTTTGTGCCATTTCCATGTCTGACATGGACTTTCCGCAGTGTCAAGGTTTTGGATTACTTGATTTCATGACTTAGTCATGATTTCGTGCTTTGCTGAAAGAGAGAAGGCGAACGAACTCATGTGTTTGGAGTTGTTCGGCTGCAACGCCTTTTGCACGGTCCGGTGATTCCCGCCATTTTTGTAGGGAACATTCGTAACCTAAAGGAGGGGCATGACGCATACGTTCCCACGTTTGCTATACAATCGAATCTGGGCGGTGATGCAGCACACCGCCCGCTACAGCTTTGAGGGCCAGGCTCGGCTAGCAGTCGACGCCGGCGTCTCCAAGTCCGCAATAAGCCGATTGCTGTCCGGTGAGTCGGTTACGTCTTATCCGGTCATTTTGGCGGTGGTGAGCTCGTTGGAGAGGCATCTGGGCCGGAAGCTCGATCTGCGCGAGGTCATCTCGACCGATGACACCTATCCGACGTTTTCGGTATGCCGACTGGTCGGCTGCAAGGGCTGTCTGCCGGAAGAGGCCTACGACGATGAGGGAAATCGTACGGCGGCGTTTGCCGGCGTGAAGCCTGGGGAATGGCGCACGACCAAACCGTTGAACGGGGAGGCACAGTGAGGGCCAGTGTCTCGCTGGAGCCTGAGCTGCGGGAACGGCTGCTCGACCTCAGCTACCATGGTTTTGAAGAATGCGTGCGCGAACTGCTCCTGGCGCTTGGCTACCAGGACGCGCGCCTGATGCGCCGGACCCACTGGCGCCAACGCACCACAAACGGCGGCTTCGATGTCGCCGCCTGGTGCGTGAGCGGAGTCACCACAGCCACAGTACTGGTCCAAGTCAAGCAGTACGCGCGCCCCGTCAGCCGTCGCTTTGTCGACGAGCTTCGCGGGACCTTGCTGCGGTCCCATGCCCAGCATGGACTGATCGTGACCCTGTCTACCTTCGCCCGCCCCGCACGGGAAGCCGCGGGCCGCGATATGGTCGCGCCGATCCGTCTTGTAGACGGCGCTGAACTCATCGAACTGCTTGTCCGGCACCGGATTGGGGTCCGCGAAGACGATACCGGTGATGTTGGGATTGATACCGATTATTTCAATCGTCTGGCCGCCGAGTACCCGGCGCGTCCAAAGAACGGCCGCCTACCCGCGAACCATCCCGCCCGCGCGCTGCCGGTATGGCAGTGGAGCGGGTGGCGGCCGACGGGAGGCGGAATGATGTTTCGCACCCACGCCCTGGTCGCCGTGAGTTCGTTATGGTTGCTCCAGACGGTGCCGCCAGGCATCACCGCCGAGAACGTCGGATACCTGTCTGTAATCGCCGTCTTTGGCGCGATGCTTCCCGATCTTGATGCCGCCGAATCCACGATCCGCTCGCTTAGCATGGGCGGGATCCGACCCTTTGCCTTGCTGTCCACGATCGTCCACCGTACGTTCGGCCACCGCGGCCTGCTTCATTCGCTCGTCGCCGTCGCTGCAATCGGCGTTGCGGCCATTTTTCTGGCGCGCTGGTGGGGCTGGCAGCCGTCGGCCGCGCTGTGGCTCGGATACGCCAGCCATCTGACCGCTGATGCATGTACGCGAAGCGGGATTCCCCTGATTCCAGGGCGTGCCCAGCGCCTCCATTTGTTGCCCGCCACCCTTCGCTTCGTGACCGGTTCGGTGGCTGAAGACGTGCTCCTTCCGTTTCTGGCTGCCGCCGTTCTACTCCTACTGTTAACCCGCGCACCCGGTGCCTGATGCTCCGGAATGGCCGCCGACGCGGGCGCCTCCGTGCACTGCGTTAGCGGCTAACCATGCCCGTCTGTAACCATGTTTGAATGCCCGAACCAACAAACCAATCCGACAGGGATCCTTCGTCTGTGTTGTCGTCGGAGCGCGAGGCGAATCCTTTCGTCGTGCTGATGCGTAAGGACAACCAACAACGCGACGGCAGCTTTCGGCCGGTGGCATCGCTGGCTGTAACGAGCGCGTTGCGGACCTCGGGCCTTTGGCGTGCGCTTCCGCCGGAGGAATTCAAGAATTTGATCTTGCTGCTCACATACCTGTCGCCAAACGGCGACTGCCTGGCAGCGGTGACGCACCTTGCCGAGGCGATGGATGTCTCAGAATTCAAGGCGCGCGTCCGCCTCAGCCGACTGGCCAGATTCTCTTGGCACGATCAGCCGCTTGTTATCCAGATCCCCCGTGGGGGTAGCCTGGACGCCTTCGCACCAGCACCATTTCTAGTCCGCCACGAGGAAGCTCCGGCCGTCGCTTCGACAGCCACCGAGACCGCCGAAGAGTTTCCTGGACGTGAAGCGGTTATACGTCACTCGCGAGAGACGTATGCCAGGCCGCGGGCGGAAGTCGAACGGGAGATCGCAGAGGCCAACGGCTGGATCGAGCGGAAGGATGATGGCGAAGCAAGAGCCGCGTTGGTTCGCCTGGGTTTCAGTAACGAAGGCAGCGCCGCGCTCGTAAGCCGGTACGGATCAGCGCGGGTACTTAAGCAGGTCGAATGGCTGCCCTACAGGCACGCCAAAGACCCGATCAGGTTTCTGATCGCCGCCATCGAGCACGGCTACGAGGCGCCGCGAGGCCTTGCCCCACATGTAGAACGCCCGGATACCAGCCAGCCGAAATCTGCGTTGCCATGATCGGCGATCCCTTCGTCCAACTTCCCTCCAGACTCATCGATCGGGTGATGCCTAACGTCACTGACACCGAGTGGCGGGTTTTGTGCGTAGTGGCGCGCGCAACGCTCGGGTGGCGCAACCCTGACGGAACCAAGAAGAGCAGGGACTGGCTGACGCAGAGTCAACTGAAGCGTAGGACGGGCCGGGCTAGCGCAGCGGTAAGTAAAGCGATCGCGGGTCTTGTCGAACGAGGCTTGCTGCGCGTGAGCAGTGAAGATGGACGCAATTTGGATAGCCGCGAAGAACGCCAGCGCAACCACGGTCGAGTCTTCTATGAGTTATCCACAGACGTTCAGCACGATATCGACCGACCATGAGAAGGACCGCTTGGTTGTGTATCATTAAAGCGAACACAGAAATCCAAACACAACAAAATATAGAGATAACAATAGACAATAAGGCGTGGGGATATGTGGATAACTCACCGCACCGCACCGCTTCGCTTGGAATCGCTCGCAAATTAGAGACCAATCGCACGGCAGACCTCCGTGCCTAATCACTGATGAACGCCCTGCGAACAACCGTTTGCCTAATAGCAGGTCTTCGTGTCAGGATGTCTTGCAGAGGCCACAATGGACTCAAGTTGGTGGCAACGAAGGATACTGAGTTTGACCGTTCTAGACTGAAGAGTGGCTATCGGACTCGTAGATGGAGGGTGGATATATATGTCAAGGCGCGCAGTCGTACTGCTTAGCGGCGGGCTGGATTCTACAACGACGCTTGCGATCGCGAAGAACGAGGGGTTCGAGCCGTACGCTCTGACGTTTCGGTACGGGCAGCGCCACGCGTGTGAGATTGACGCGGCGCGACGCATCGCCGTGCAGTTGGGTGCGGCACAACATGTTGTCGCAGAAATCGATCTGCGCGAATTCGGTGGATCCGCCCTCACCGACGATATCGACGTGCCCAAGGGGCGTGATACCGCCGCGATGGCGGACGGCATCCCGATCACGTACGTGCCGGCCCGCAACACCGTGTTTCTCTCCTTTGCGCTGGCCTGGGCGGAGGTCCTTGGGGCCTCGGACATCTTCATCGGGGTGAACGCGTTGGACTACTCCGGTTACCCTGACTGCCGACCCGAGTTCATCGAGGCGTATCAGGCGATGGCGAACCTTGCCACGCGCGCAGGTGTCAAGGGGGGCTCGCGGCTGACCATCCATACACCCCTTATCCAGATGAGCAAGGCGGATATCATCCGCACCGGCCTTTCACTAGGTGTGGACTACGCGGGTACCAGCTCATGCTATGACCCATCCCCAGATGGCGCCGCCTGTGGAGAGTGTGACTCGTGTCTGCTCCGCAAGAAGGGGTTCACGGAGGCCGGACTTCCAGACCCGACGCGTTACAGCAGCGGTGAGGACGAATGAGTTACACCGTCAAGGAGATCTTCTACACCCTCCAGGGAGAGGGGGCTAATACCGGACGCCCGGCCGTGTTCTGTCGCTTCGCCGGATGTAATCTGTGGACCGGGCGCGAAGCCGATCGATCGTCTGCCGTGTGCAAATTCTGTGACACAGATTTCATTGGCACTGACGGGCCGGGCGGTGGGCAGTTCGCGACGGCCGATGAACTGGCCGGAGCTGTAGCGGCGAACTGGCCCTCAGGCAGTGACCGTGCTGGCCCGCTGGTGGTATGCACCGGTGGTGAACCCCTCCTGCAGCTGGACGAGGCCGCCGTTGCCGCCTTTCACCGCGCCGAATTCGAAGTGGCCGTGGAGACGAACGGGACTAGACCCGCCCCCGAGGGAATTGACTGGCTGTGCGTTAGCCCCAAGCACGGTGCCGACCTTGTACTAATATGCGGACAGGAACTAAAGCTTGTGTACCCCCAGTTCGGCGCTGAACCGGAACGCTTCTCTCACTTGCAGTTCGACCACTATTACCTGCAGCCGATGGACGGGCCTCTGCGGGAACGCAATACGCAGTTGGCCCTGGCATACTGTCTCGCGCATCCGCTGTGGCGACTGAGCCTGCAGATGCATAAGTTCGTGGGGATCCCGTGATGACAGTTTTCAAAGAATTCGGGTTCGAGGCGGCGCACCGGCTCCCGAATGTGCCGGAAGGTCACAAGTGCGCCCGATTGCACGGGCACTCGTTCAAGGTCGCCATTCACGTGGCCGGACCTGTGGGTGAGACGACGGGCTGGGTGGTGGACTTCGCCGAGATCAAGGCCGCGTTCAAGCCACTCCTCGACCGCCTGGACCACTACTATCTTAACGAGATCGACGGGCTAGAAAATCCGACAAGCGAGAACCTCGCGCGGTGGATCTGGGTCCGCCTCGCGCCCAATCTTCCGGGCCTCTCACGGATCGTGGTGAACGAGACCTGCACTTCGGGCTGCGCGTACGAAGGGTACGATTCCAGATGATCCTCGAGGACGTCCAGAACCACACCGATACGCGGGCGATCGACCTAGATCAGGTCGGGGTCTCGGACCTTCGATATCCCATTGTCGTTCTCGATCGGAAACAAGGCGAGCAACCCACGGTTGCTACGCTCACAATGTCGGTGAGCCTGCCCCATCACTTTAAGGGCACTCACATGAGCCGCTTCCTGGAAGTGCTCAACGAGCATCGCGGGGAGATTACGGTTCGTACCGTGCCGATGCTCCTGCGAGACCTGAAGACCCGGCTGGAAGCGGAAAGGGCCAGGATCGAGGTACGATTCCCGTATTTCCTCGAGCGAGCGGCCCCGGTAACCGGGGCGACGGCGCTCATGGACTTCGAGTGCGCTTTCATCGGCGAATCGAACGCCACCGATGACTTTCTGCTGCAAGTTCGCGTCCCCGTTACCAGCCTCTGCCCGTGCAGCAAGGCTATTAGCGAGTATGGCGCCCATAACCAACGTGGATACGTAACAATCGAGGTGCGGAGCGTCCTTGCGAATGACGGTCACCCCGAGATCGTCTGGATCGAGGAGTTGATTGATATCGCGGAACGGTCGGCCTCCGCGCCGGTCTATCCGCTACTTAAGCGACCCGACGAACGGCACGTCACAATGCAAGCCTACGACAACCCGGTGTTTGTAGAGGATATCGTACGCAATGCAGCCGTCGCGCTACAGGGTGACCATCGGGTCGCGTGGTTCCGCGTGCATGTTCTGAATCAGGAGAGCATCCACAACCATGCGGCGTTTGCCGAAGTCTCGTGGTCTCGCCCTGAACGATCGGACGATCAGTGAAACCCAACACGCGCCTCCTCAACATCACATCGTGTACGGGCGAGAATGCGGCTACCAGCGATCATGTCACTCACGCTGGAAGTCTACGACTACGGACACCAAACGCTTCGCAGAACGGCGTCCTCTGAACAACAGACGCTCACGCAACCGGTCGGTGGTACTTAGGCGGCATTCGTTAGTTCCATTTGGCTTCTTGCGTACTCTTTGAGCTTCGCCAGTATGGACGAAGAGCCCCTTCCGTCGGGCAGGAGAAGAGGGAGGTTCTTGGGCCTGTTGTCACGGATACAGTCCGTCGCCGGATGTTTGGCGCTGTCGGTTGCCATAACGAAAAGATCCGCCCCTACTGCAAGGGCTTTCAACGAGGCGGTGCATACCTTGTCTCTGTTCGTCCTGATCTTGCAGTTTTTGTTGTACTGGCGGATAGTGTCCACTGCCGATCGGGCGGCACCGTCCGTCAATGTGTAGAGGACTATTGTACCAGACAGGCGGGAGATCACCGCAAGGCTGTCTTCCGCCCTCTCGTCCAAAGCGGCTTCGTCCGGTCGCCGGAAATACTCAGCTAACCCACATGCCTTGGCTAATGAGCGTAGCACCGCCGCGTCCTCGTCGATCAGCCACCCTTGCTCTTGGTATCCCCGCGCATCGGTGAGGACAGCCTGAACACATTCTGTCCGGGCCTCTTCGTCACGGCATGTGTTGTATGTAAGAGCCTGCAGGCAATCCAAGATAGACGAGATCGCGTTTGGCGCTTTGTTCACAGACCAGAGTCTTTGTATGTCCGACACCAGACCGCGGTAGTCCCCTCGGTTCACGTTCAACTGGAGAATGGCATCGACTAGCGTACCATAGAGAGAAAGGTACTGCTCAGGTGGACGCGTGTCGATGTCTGTCGATACTACGTCCAGTGTCGTCAGAAGTATTCGGTAGATGGTGCCGAACTCGCGGCGCGGAAACTCCTCTTCCGCCGCAAAACACCGGATAAGGTATGGTAGTGCTGAGAGGAACTGCGGATTCATGGCATCTGCATTCGCCATGAGCTGTTCGAGTTCCTCGAGTTCCTTGGTGTGGAGAACAAATGTGTGGTCCACTCCGCGTGCAGCGATGTCCTGGGCGATCTCAGCAGCACGCAGCCATGTGGGATCGCGCTGTAAACGTCGGAACCAGCCAGGCCAGTCGCCAGGCATCGCTTCAGGCACGACTCCAATCGCCTGCTCCGACGCGCTGATCCGCTGGTACATCTCGAGGAAGGTGGCGTCCATGAGCAGTTCATCAAGATCATCATTCGCCAGAGCCTCCACGGCACTAGCGGCGAGACGCTCGACATCTGGGCTTCGTAGCGTCGACGCGCAGATAAGCAGGAGGCGCGTTCGATCTATTGATGGAGTCGCGCTAAGGGCACATGCCGTCGCCCCGTCCAGATTGAACTCACCCAGTGCGATGCGAGCTTCAGCAAGTGAGTCGAAGGGTACAGGGCTTCTCTCCTGAACGAGAGCAGCGATGGAACGAAGATAACCATCGTCGGGCAGAGATAACCCGGGTGCCTCGAGCAGTTGGTCGCGAAGGTCCAGCCGAGGGGGCTCGGTACCGACGGCAAGGAGCATAAATGACTTGACCGTCTCGGGAGCGGGAAGGCGCCCCCAGGTCTCGAACAATGCCGGTGCCCTAGGCAAGACATGCTCATGGAAGTGTCGCACCGCGCCTTGTGGGTCTGCTTGCTGCTCGAAGGGCTGCAACTCGACTTTGTACCACGCCTGGATCAGGGCTCGGGTCACGGCCACGGGACGCTGGATATTCAACAGGTCATGGCGGCGCGAGCAGTCAAGCACCTCAGGCCATAGCCCGAGTGTGCTATAGAGCTGGACCTCCAGAAAAGCGAGATTCAGGTGACCGAGTTGTCCTTGTGCCGCGATGGTGGACAGGGCGGAATCGGCGGCGGGCCGGTTGTTGTCCGCAAGCGCCATCTCGAAGTGCCGCAGGAGTCGGCCTTCAGCGATGTGGATGGCGGCCACCCTTCGGTTTTCGGTCCGGCGCACATTCCACATTAGCTCCAAGGCTCTCAGTAAGCGGTGACTCTGTGGATCGGCCGGATCCCGACGGAACTTGTAAGCCGTGAGGTCCAGTTGGAGCAACGCACTTTCCAGAGGGTCATTGGGGTCCAGTTCCGCAGGTACGCCACGGAACGTGGAGAACGACGGTCCGACGAACGCCAACAACTCCTCACGCAGTTCACGCATTTGTCTCGCCGACTCAGCCACAGCGTACCACTGCAGTCGGCCTTCGGCGCTCCTTGGCAGAACCATAGGGAAGCCCAGTTTGCGGAAATCGTCAATCCATGCCCTCGTAGGGCTGGCAATCGGGCTAGTATAACTATCTAGCCTATCCCACTCGATGTCGTTGCCTGGCCCGAAGAAGCGCTGGAGGAAACCAATTCGTCCCGCCTGCTCCATCATCATGGATCGAGTTCCTCCCAGTGTTGCTCTAGCGACAGTCGGTGCTCTGCGATCCTCCCCGACTCCGTGATGAAGGTCGCGCGCTCCTTGAGAACGGCAATGCCGTTGTGCGTGAAGTTGAATGAGCCGAAGAGGTAATACCGGTCGCCTAGCAACCCCTTTTCGTGCAGCGACGGCGTACACTTGATATGGATCTGCGCCGGAAGACGATCCTGTGCATCTGTCATTCGGTCGAGGAACGCCTGGTTCCGGTAATCCTTGCGTGCCAGGACGAGAACTTCGGATCCGGTTTCCGCGAGGCGAATGAGCGCCCTAGACAGGCGGATGGGGACTCGGTCCCAGTCGGGTACTAGGGAGCTGAATTGGCCCGCCGTATTATCGAGGACAGGGATATCGGTAATCCACGGCGAGATGAGGAAGATACGCCGACTAGGCGCGAGCAACTCGGCCGCGAAAACCGATTGAAGGAGTCGCGCGATCTCCCGCGTTCCGTTCCACATGCGGATGTCACGGCTGGATTCCGTCACTGCAGGACCTCCCTTAGGTGTAGGGTGGCCGACCGACCGCCGTGGATACGCTCGGCGCGGACAACGTACGGAAAGAGGCGGAGGAAATGCAACTCGATCGGGTTTACGACCATTCGGAGAATCGCCACTTGAAGAACGTCGCTGTGGGTAGCACCGGCGAAGAGACGGACGCTTCCTCGTGTCGCCAGGGCCTCGCGCGCCACTTCTTCCCAGTCTGGGACGGCTGGATCATCGACAGGCACGTACAGAAGGCATGCCCTCAACTCGGTGAAGAGGAGAAGCGGGTCAGGCCTGGGGAAGTTCGCGTAAGGGTTGTAGACCTCGAGGGATTTCTCCCGCACCACGCTGCCTCGAGGCCAGAGCAATGCGTAGAGGATGGAGGCGCTCTCCTGCGAGGAATCGCCGCCGCCACCGACCGAACTTAGGATACGTGATACGTCATCCGCGATCTCCGGGTTCCGACTGGCACAGTAGCAGAAAACCCGGGCATCAATTTCGACACCAAGGCGCTCCTCTTCCGCAGCCCATGAGTCCAACAGACTCGACAAGAGGGCGTCCGTGTCTGGACCGGTACCCGGGCGCAGCACGCGAGCATTGAGCGCCGTCATGACTGGGCGGGTCACTAGGACCCCCAATTCGTTCAGTACGTTTGTTAGGATGCCACGCGCTACGTCTAACTCGTGATTGTTTTCGGCCCGCCGCACTTGTGCAAATGCCTCCTGGAGAGCGCTGCTTGACTGACTCAGACGCGCCGCATTCGTGAGTTCCTCGTCCACTACCTCGTGGTCGGACGGGCTCAGGGCCATTTCAGCGAGCAGGTAGAAGTAGCGCGGGTCCGACCGATACTGCTGATAGATCTCCTCGACCACGCCGGTTCCGCCGAGGACGGTCTCCGTTATCCAGATCGCCGCGAGACCTTCTGGCAACTCCTCTCCACCAGAAGGAGGTGGACCGGGATCTATGTCCAGGCACAATTCGCCTGCCTGATTTTGCGGGGTAAGAGCATAGCACGCCTGCTGAAATGCGGCGCCCAATGTGAGCGTGAAGCGTTGCCGAATCCACTGCTTGTCAATCGCTACCGCCCCGTGCAGGACCATCGCTAGGCGGAGGAGGCGGTCGCGTACGTTAGTATCCTGGAATAACGACAGCAATCGTTGCTGCAGCTTGCCAGTTGGTATCTCCTCAATGCCCTCGAATCCTTCATCCTCTTCGTCATTCACGGGCAAGGTCTGGAAGATGCTGCTCAACGCCTCCGATACGGACCGATCCCACTCTGGCGTATCGGAATAGTGAGAGATGGCTTCCCGTAGCGTGACTTGGGATCTGCCGGCCCTGGCCAAGAGCATCGAAAGGAACACCAGTGCCAGCCAGTCGAGTAGGAAAGCGTTCTGCTGTGTCGCTTTCCGCAATTCATCGTCATTAGTCACGCTATCTCGGAAATACGCTGTCCGTGATGATCGAAGCACTTCGGGGTTGCTGAGGGCCCTCCCGATCGCATCGTCGGAGATCCGACACAGGAATCGGATGCCATCTACGCACTGTTCGAACCCGACGGCCGCTTGCGCTCCGGGTTCGCCCCGATCTTCTGGCTCCGTAAACCGGATGGTAATGCTCCGGTCTGCCTTGCCCCTGCGGCGAACGTCAGCGCGGGAACCCAGGGAGAACCTCCGCACGACGGACGGACGAGAGAGGTTGTGGGTGCAGAACCGCACGTCCTGGATGAAGCTATCGAAGCCGCACTCCGATGGAACGCCCTCGTTTTCCCCGATATCATCCGCGAACACCTGTGAACGCCATTCCATTCGTGCGTTCGAGGAGGCGAGGACATTGTCAGGCTTTCCCATCGGACAGAGGGCGGTCTTGATCGCCCACGGACGGACGCACATGACATCATTAACGCTGCCTCCTAGTCGCACCTGAAATGTGCCGACGGACTCGTAGGGCGGCGCGCAGTAGGCGTCCACCATCATCTCCTGTAGGTCCGGGCCATCCAGTTCGGGTGGGGCGACCCAATGGGCGTCCTTGGCATGTCGCACGCCAAAACGGCGGGTCACCCGCCCGGGAGGGAGCGTCCGCAGCGCCTGCCCAAGGTCTACGGCCCACTCTCCCGCGTCGCCGTTACCAAAGGCGGGGGTCGTGACGACCACGTCCGGGACATTCAGATCGCTGAAGAGATTATCCGGGATAAACTCGTGCAGAGGCACGGAAGGGCGGTAGTACTCCTGGGCCGATTCGTCGGGCCGGGTGCGGACGTAATTCCACTGGCTGGAGAGTCTGCGCCAAACGGTCGGCAGAACCGCTAGAAGCAGCGGCCGAGGTGGCTCCCAGAACAGCGCGCTGACCTCGTCTTCGGTCAAGCCCAAGGCTGCCGACAAATGCATTGCGAGCGCGTCGCGCTTGGGTCCGCCTTGGAGGACGTCGAGCACGACGCCACAAATCCAATCTTGCCGCTGGCGTTGTCTCGCGTCCTTCGCCGGCTTGACGAGGTCGTCCCACACGCTCCCCGACACTCCCATGGGGAGTAGCCGCGCCAGCCATTCCATGAAGGCATACGTGGCCTGGATGCGCAGCACGTAGCGGTTACGAATGGGAAGGGCGCGGCGCTCGATCACCGGGTCGAAGAGCTGGTCGTAAGCCTGGTAAGCAAGGCGGTCGCGCCCGTAGTCCGACAGAACGACCACCGTCCAGGGCCGCATTTCCCGCGATCGGCCGGCGCGCCCGCGCCGCTGAAGAAAGGACGCGGGATCCCGTGGCGCCTTGTGCTGGAGCACTGCGCCCACACCCTGGTCATTGTATCCGACCTCGAGCGAAGGCGTCGCGATAATGACGTTGCACGCTTCCTGCACACCCGGGTCTTGGGAACTCGTGCGTCCGACTTTGAGACGGTTGTCCCTGCCGAGGTCGTGCCCTATGTACTCGCAGATGTCCCAACACTGCCCCGCATCGAATCTGAGTGCCTTCTCCGGCAGTTGCGCGGCACGAAAGGATGCGAGCGACTGCTTCGAGGTGTATGGCTGGCCGAAGCTATTGCGTCCTTCCGCGTCCAGCAGATCGTGGAAGAAACGGTTCGTCACATCAAGGTCATCCGTGAAGGCGAAGACCTTGTGTCCATAGATCCCACCGCTGATTCCCTGTCCTGGGACGTCTAACACCCTTGGGAGCAGCATGGCCGTCTGGATCGATGTGGCAAGCAGGGATGTCTGCGAGACGGGGTCGCCCCGAAGAACGAGATGATACTCACGTCCCTCCGGGAGCAGTTCTTCGCCGGCATCCAACACCTCAACGGCATCGTGCGGAACGCCAAGCATGTCCGAGAAGAAACCCTGAGGGTCCGCCAGCGTCGCGGACAACCCGACGAACTGCACATTCTGCCCCACTAGATGGCGCCAACGCCGGATTAGGAGACTGACCTGCGCGCCATGTACATCGTGATATGTGTGAACCTCATCGAGCAATAACATGGACGGGGAGCGATGTGAAGGACGGTTGATGCCGAAAAGCCTCCAAGCCCACGTGTTGCTCATCTCACGGTTCAGCATTTCCGTTGTAGTGAATAGAATATCTGGCGGGGTCTTCTCCATCCGGGAGCGGGTAAGAATCACTTCTTCATGACACACTCGGCCCTCGCACCCGGGCCGGGTGCATCGCAACTCCTCTACGCCGGCGAGACGTTGCTCATCGCGCCACACCATGTCGGCGTCACAAGGTTCCGTCTTGCCTGCCACAGGATCGGTGACGCGCATGGCGGGGCAACGAAGATATGGGCATACGCGGCCGGTCTTCGCGGGGTCTGGCTGCCATCCGAAATCCCATTCGGCACGGGTCGGCGTATCGCCAAAATAGGCACCAAGGATGACCTTTCGTCTGGCGGGAGAAGAAATAGCTACGGTATCCGTCCGCCGGGCCTCCCGATAGGCCTCGGTGAACTGGTCCTTCAGTAGTTCCCGGCGGGGGTAGACTGCCAGGGCCTGCGTCCAGGACTCGGTGGCATCCAGACCACGGACCACAGACATCAGGCATGGCAGATAGAATGCCAAGGTCTTTCCAGTACCAGTCCCCGCACAGACGATCATCGCCTTTGTGGGGCCGCCGATGGACCCGAGGAGACGGGCTGCCGCGCGAACTTGAAACCGGGAAAAGCGGAACGGGCCAGAACCGCGGTGAGCAAGCAGAGCCTCGTACGTGCGCTCTTCAATCGGACTAAGCCGGCGGCGCTGGTTGATGAGGTCTAGAGCTGCCTCCGGCAGAACGTCACGAGGCGGGTACAGGCGGGGCCGGATCGCTACCCTGTAATCCGAAACGAGGTTGGGGGCGGTGCGCCAATCGTTCCATGGTAGAATCTGCTTCAGCCGAACGATGAGGCGAACCGATTCTGCAAAGCGTGTACGGTTGATGCGCCGGGTGTCACGCCGTATATCAAAAAGCGATCGGCGCTTGCGCAACCACGCTATCAGATCCTCGGGAGAGGAAGTTGAAGGGAATGCCTGGGCTGCTTCGATTAGGTCGTCGTCCGTGAACCCACCGTCCAGGAAACCCCACGTTAGCAGTTTCCACTCGTCAGCCTCAAGACGATCGAGGAGTGCAAGTGCTGAGCGCTCAAGTTGTTCTTCGTATTGTGACATGGAAAGTGTTCGACAGAGAATGGGCCTTCAGCCACTCTTGGACCTTGTCGGTCAGGATATTGAGTGCGGCTCCGCCGGAGGCAGCAGCACGTAGGAACTTCAGCACATCGTCAGGCAGACTATCACCCGAAAGACGATCCCACTCAATCGCTAATTGGTCCACGGCATTCCGAAAACGGGTGAACTCATCCTGTCGACGAGGGTAACGCACTCCAGCCTGTCCTACGTCGCGCTGAAGCCGGCGGATGTTCGCAATGTCCGACTGGAATCGCGGGAAGCGCTCCAAGGTATCTAGTACAAGAGGATCCATTGAGACGTTATGAAGACCATTGTAGGAGCGCCATGCGTCCGAAAGGTTCTCTGTGAGCTTGGCGGTGAACTCGCCAAGCTCTCGAAAGAAATCGCGATTTCCAGACAGATCGCCGTAAGCCAGAGTATCTTCATGCACCGCCGCACGAATCTCACGAGTTCTTGCTAGAATCCGGCGAGCCCAATCATCAGGTACCTGGACAGGAACGTCATTGCTCTGTAGAACATGAAGGGAGTTGGCGGCGGAGCGTAGGCCGGCCACAGCATCATCGACCTGTCCCCGACGGGTTTGCATTTGCTCGATAAGCCGACGGTCCTGGCGCAGGGCTTGGAGTCTGTTCATGTTCTGTTCCAACCTGCCACAGAGTTCAAGAAGCATGTGCATCCTCCTGAGCAATCATTGAGCAGAGATCAACCAGTGTGTCGAATCCTGTCCGGATAGCGGCCTCCTCGCCACCCAACGTCGCGCCACCCGAAGTATGTTGTATGTCCTGAATGACGCGATCCTCAGTTGCCGTCAGTACTCTTCCTAAGAGATCCAGGAATCTGCGCGTTTTCTCCATGGGGATATGCAAGTCATCGCGACCCAATATGTCCAACCATTCGTTGAGCTGACTGGTTGATGAAAGGGAATTCATCGCTTCGAGAGTGGGACCTAACGGAATGGCCGCGAATTCCTTTGCCGAGTCGATCAGCGCCCGTGGTTCTGGCATGCCACCAAGGGCCGGTACGACACCCATGCCGGAGGCCGTGTGCAGTACCTTCTCCACAGCGGAAGCGAGTGCCGTCTGAGAAGTCCCCTCGGACACGTTTCGACGCAGTGTGTCGCGCCATTCGAAATATCGAGCGCGTTCCTGAACCACGGCGGTCTCTAAAGCATCATCGACCTTCTTTCGAAGGCGCTCGATGTCGCTGTACTCAGACGGCAGTGGAGATGGAATGCACGTCGACGGCAGAGCCAAACGAACAGTCTTCTTCAGGAGCGATAGCAAGGGGCCGGCATCTACTATTTGGGCCGGCAGTGCACCGCCCTTAGTGCAACTAGCGCGGGCCTTAACGATCCTGCTGACTTTGTCACCCAATTCCACGAAATCGCGCAAGAGTGCTTTCCAGACTGGTGAGCGAAAATCCGGGATAGACTCGCCTTCCCAAGGCGCGAACAGGCTGTCTATCTGCTTCTCAGGTTCGGATGTTGATGTGATCCGGCCGCGTAGGCGGGCCCCAATGGCAAGCAGTTCGACTGCAGAGGACAATGGGTCCCATCCGGAACCGGTAGGGAGATCACGGATTTGGCTGAGCACGTGCTTTGATATGTCAGACAGGAGTCGAGCGTAGGCGCGTTGGTAGCGTGCTCCTTCCTCAAACTGCCAGTGACGGTGCAACTGATGTTGGACAAGCCCTTGGAGAGCGATCGCCGTCTGAGTGTTGTCCCAACCAGCGAGAGGCAATATGACGGAAATAGTGGCTTGGCTGACTTGGGTCGATTGCCGTTGGATATTGATGCACAGCCGCTTGAACAGGCGTCCGTCTCCTACAAACGCATCTTGCGCCAACATCTCTGCGTCCCAATCGATGTATGCCACAGTGGCTTCGAAGAGGGTTGTTCGAAGATCCTTGCTAAGGTCGGGTGACAGATGTCCGCCGTTGGCCCACGCATCGAGTTCCTTTACCCCTGGTAACGGTTCTCGCTGACCGTGAATGGGTTTGTCACGCTCGACTACAGTAGGCTCTGGATCCCGCTCAGTTGCGCTGTAACTTGGTGCCTCTCCGGGATTATCCTCGAGTGGTTTCAGGCCAAAGCCACGAAAGACGCCATCAGGTACGCCTCCCAACTGCTCCGGGTTGCCCCAAAGTTCGTAGACGGTACGATACCGACCTAACATGTCAGCAGGGACCCTTCTCTTGAGCTGATCTTCCTTACTGGCAGGCATGCGTCCCCGGCCGAAGTGCGTGAGCAAAGCGGTGGGAGGGAAACGCCCTTCTCGCAACGCCTCGGTATCATGGGCCAAGACGTGTTTCAGCACATGATCTATCAGCACGCGGGGGCTGAAATAGTCGGCATGCTCACGACTCTCAACGGCGCGCCGGAACATCTCATCCAGCGCGGATTCCGTGAAGGGGTATACCCCATACTCTTTACCGTTACCAAATGTACGATGGCACACCTCTTGGTGTGGGCAGCGCAGACAAGCATTGGGCGGTGAAGAAGGCGGCTCGGCCTGTTGGGAGCCGACGGCCCACTCCTTCAATTCACCCTGGTTTACTCTTACGGCATTCAGGTACCGGGCGGCAAAGGCCGCGAGATCCCCCCGAGTGATAACACGGTGGACACCAACACCTTCCAGGTCGAGGTTCACCGCGAGGTCGACCCGGTCCCGTACGTTCTCTTTGAGCACGGCGTAGAAACCCGGCGTGACGGCCATCGCCGTGCGCAGAACGCAAAGCCGGCGGTCACCCTGAACTGGGCGCACGAGAACGGCTTCAAGCAACGGTTGGTCGATTCCCTGCAAACGGGCGAAGTCCTCGATAAGCAGGACCAACTCTCGTCCTTGCGTCGCCAACGTTTCCCGTACCTGGAACAAGAGGTCATTCACGTCTTCTCGTCCCAGGTTGAGCATCTGTCGCAACGCGGCATCGAGGTTGCGGTTCATCCAGTCGACAACGGTCTGTCGATAGGTTTCGGATCGCAGGCTGCCGTAAACGTTTCTAGCCTTCTTGCCAAGGTCGGCGATGTTGAGTTGCCATCGGTCCAACGCCAGGTCCGTTGTCGTGAACTGACGACGGCTCTCTTGCCGTTCCGCATCCGTGCGTCCGACGGCGTGGCGTGCTAGTTGATCGACGATGCTACCCTCGGCGAGAAATGGTCGCCGAAATGCCGCATCGTTTAGCAGGGCCGGCAGTTCTTCGACGAGTTCCTCGCGGGCCTCGGCCGCTTCGCCAGTTAGTTGTTCGTCCCCGGACCGGGGCCCGTTCGGCCCAACGGCAATGGCAAGGTGGCTCAACAGCAATTCACGCGCAAGTGCGGGGCTAAGATCGTTGGATGTCTGCCGAAGTCTGTCGCGGAGGGCGTCAAAGGTCGCGCCTTCCATGCCCTCCAAGATAAGCTCGACAACCTTTTTTAGGTTTGTGTTCGCTCTAGGAACGAGCACAATGTGACGGTCTGCTGTGCGGGGTGTCGTGACCGAAAGCCATCGTATAAGATGGGACTTTCCGGATCCTGGCCAACCTTGAACCATAGCAAGCACGTGGTTTTTGTCTGCATCTAGGAATGCAGAACGAAATCCCTCCTGAGTCAGGATGGGGCCGCCCGTCTCCCCAGCGATGACGTTCGCCTGACGCATCCGCATCGGGGAATGGACGGCGAGAAAGACGTCATCCTCTACTTGAAGCGCCTCAGTATCCATCACGCGCGGGATTCGTTCCGTTTTCCAGCACACATGGTTCTCAAAACTAGTGCTTTGTCCATCCGTCATAGCACAGACCCTCCTGTGTAGCGGACGTGCGTGATGCGGTTCGTGCTTCGTCCCTCCCGAAACACCACACCGCCTGCGTCAGCAAGATGCAGTAACTCCACCTCGGCTCGCTCTTGTAGGGACAAGAACGCGTTGGCCACCGTCGGAGCCAGTGTTTCATCAAATACTGCTGGCTGCTCCCAGGGCTCATCGCGTCCAAACGACCCGCCTGGTAAAACGGGGCAAAGATCGGCAAGCCTATCACAAAACGGAATGATAGGTAGCGCATCATCGTTGACGCCCGAGAAAAGGGTCGGCAATAGGGTGCTGATGGTGGTCGACGGATCGGGAACCAGCGCCTTGCCTACGCCGGGAGAACTGTGCTTCCACGCAAAGCCCAAGTACACGGCCCAGAATCCAAAATTGCCATAGCGTACGCCGCTCATTAGGCCCATGCGATTATCTCCAGTCTGTTCCCGCAAGGCCTTGTCGAGTCCGTTCTCCGTCCCCACGATAACAGAGGGCTCCTGCGCCATGAACCATGCAAGCAGTTTGGCCAGGTCATGATTCTCCGCGTTCTCCGGTGAAAAAATCAGCTGTCGTAGGACCGCACGTAGTCCGTCGGTAGTGAAGTGACCATTGGGAAAAGCGGCTCGGACGGACGGTGTCAACACATACCGGCCCTCAACCAACGTTACGAGACCCAGTTTTGCCGCTTCAGTCAACGTCTGCTTAATCATCTCAGGTTCGCTGGAGTCGAGCAACGACGGTGGTGACATCAGAGCGATAAGCCGAGTTCTGTTTTCGCCTTCAAGGGATGCGGTCAGGAGGTAACGTACCACACCGGCGAGGCGACTCGGTGTGGGAGCTGTGGTATTCAAGACGCTCAAAGCACTTCCCTTTCTTCGAACTCCTCCAAATGAAAATGGGGACAGGATAGAAGGTCGCGGAGGAGGCAGTCCGGCTTTTCCGGGTCTCGCGCGTTCTCTGGGAGAACTAGAATAGTTGGTGCCCGGCGAGTTTCCGAGGAGCGAAGTGGATACCGTGGGATCACTGCGTTGCTGGCATGGAAAACGACCGTCGGAACGCGAGGTAGATCTAGCGAATATTCAGTGGCGCAGAAGATGGGGCGCCGGGCCAATTCCGGGCGTTCTTCCAGCAAGCTGTCCCAAATACCCGATGGAGCGACGACACATTGCACACCCTCGCCGATACACCATCGGAGCAGTCGTGACATACGTCGACTATGGTGGTCCCGTGATTCTGTAACAGGGTAGAAGAGTCCTAACCAAGGGGTACTCGCGCAGATCGTGGCAAGGCGTGGGCCGCAAGACTGGCTTGGTGCCCACGGGGGAGGAGGTGTAGGAGGAGAGATGATAACGGTGCCGTTGGCAACCTTGCGGCAAAACGGACACCCACCGCAACAGAGGGAAACTGAAACTTCGGGCCGCCGGGGTTCACTACGTCGAGCAGGTATATCATATGCCCGCTGCAGTATCTCTCCGATGCAGCAATGCGGGTGGAGCACGTTTGTCATGAACTCCCATTCCAAGTTACCGCGGCGTTGTGCGTCCTCCCTCAGCGGTTTGACCCTTCGCTCCCAAGCTTCTTCGCGGAGGTGGTCCGGAGCTAGAACCCGCACAACGCGCCAACGACCTTCAGGCGTTGCTCCTTCCGATTCTGGCGACGGGATCGGCGGTGGATCATCGTCCAATTCCAGCATCCCGGCGCGAGACATTAGCGTCAGGGTGCGGATGTTCCAGTCCTCATTCAACTCACTTTGCATGTCGATGTCCTCTACTGTATACCCCGGTGGGACATCAACCGGCACTCTAAAACGGTCCGGGTCTTCGGTTCTCTCTTTGTTGTCAAACATCTGGGCCCAACGCTGCAGCCCTCGCTCCAGGCCAATCAAGCGCCTTTGGCCCATGCTGTGCCCGGTCTTGACGTCTTTTCCTGTGTACGCCATTAACGAGATCGATGCGCGGCCATCGCGCCCGCCACGCCCGACCTCTTGGTAAAAGCGATCTAGCGTCTCTGGAACGCATGCGTGTACGACCGCACGCACGTCATCTTTGTCCACACCAAGCCCGAACGCTGAGGTAGCTACCACAATGTCCAGTTTCGCGGCGGCCCACTCGCGGATGATCCGCTCCCGTTCATCGCGATGACTCTTGCCGGTCATCACGGCGAACCGCCGGTAACCGGCGCTTGCCAGGAGTTCCCCCCAGCTTTTCGCATCATTCACTCTGGTCGTGTAGAGAATAAGCGGGCGTGGGAGGTGGCGGAGTGCCTCCATCAGCCGTTCCTGCTTTACGGATTCCGATTGACACGACGCCAGCCAATAGGCCGGCTCTGGGCGCACTTGGGCAGCCGAAACCATGGCGAATGGACCTGGCGTGCCGAACAGGCCCTCAAGCATGTCAAGCGTCGTTTCGGTGAGTGTTGCAGAGAGCAATGTGGTGGTGAATGGCGAGCCTGCGCACTCGCGTAGTAGACGGCGGCGAAGTCCTGCCATTTCCTGGAATGGCGAACGGAAATCGTCGCCCCACTGGTCAACCATGTGGGTTTCGTCCACGACAAACGCCCGAATATATCCCTGTCTGGCCGCCCTGTAGAGAACCGGCTTCAGGCTGCCAATCACACTCTCGGGGGAGGTAAACACAATGCCTTGCGTCCCATCAGCAATTCGTTGCCGAATTCCGAGATTGCGAAGCTTGCTCTCATCGTCAGAACCGGCGAAATACGCCGTAGGATGAGGAAAGTGCGGCGCCAAGGTCCGAGCTTGGTCGAGGCACAGCGCGGTGGTGGGAACAACCACCACAACGACTCCTCCCCCATGGCCAGGCATACTTGGTACCAAACTCTGGATGTGCGCGCAAAGGCTCTTCCCGCTGCCTGTTGGCAGGTTTACGACGAGTGTGGACCCGGGTGGCGCCGAAAGGACAGCGCGCACCGCCTGTCGTTGCCCCGGACTAAGGTAGGTGCTCCGTCCGAGTATCTGGAGAAACGGATCACCTGTCACTCGCTGGTCTTCGCGTCGCGTTTTCTCTCCACAAGCCGCGGCGTCAAGCCCTTCATCTGGAATGTGACGTAGCCAATCGGGTCGCCAGGGCCTCGCCCGGAGCTGCAAAAAGCCCGACGCGGTCGCAAACGCATCTACACCGTGGAGTGCCCAAAGGTCCTTGTCTGGCCATCTGTCCTCAACCGGCACCGTCAAGACAGCTCCGGCACCATGCGGTCGGGTGGATTCGTGGCGGATCACCTGACGAACCAGAGCTGCGCGGTCTGCCGCCGAAGTGCGCTCAGATCGGAGCGCAGAAAGCAGACGCCGGTAGCATCGTGTTTGGCAAAGGGTCGGGTCCCCAATTTGGTGCCCACTTAAGACATCCCGCACGTAGGAGAATTCGTCAAGTTGCGTTGTTGGCATCATTTTGAAATGGGTTTCGCCCCGACAGGACGACAAGACCGATTGCGTCAACGACGGTCATGGGCCGGCTCAGCCCCTCGATTAGGGCCGTATATACACTTCGCTCCGATTCGATTCGCTCCTCCTGAGCGCTGAACGTAGCACTCGATATATCACGTTGGAGTCGTATCGCCTGCCTCAACTGCTCCGTTCGGCGCTCTAGTTCTTGGGATGCTCGTTCGCTAGCCGCACGACACTGGTCCTTGAAGCCGCCGTGATTACGTATGCGAGCTTCCGCAATGTCGCGCACTTCCACGCATTGCGCTTTCCATCGGTCCGACGAGAGTATTTCATCGACGGCCCAAAGACGGCTTGGGCGAAGGTTGTAATCGCTACCACCCTTATCGTGGGCTAGGTAGGGGCGTCGTAAGGCGTTTATTACCACTTCGCGTTGTTCTACACGCATGCTGCTATTGATGAACAGAACCTGGCGGGAAGGTGGGAACCAGGCGTCCGCTTGTCGCAACAGCGGCTTTTCCGCACTCATGGGCCAGTTCGCGTTGGCCAACGCCTTGCGCAAAGGTACGGGATCCGCGCTGACAAGATAGTCTACTTCGAAGAACGTGGCTACGAAATCCTCGCCCAAGCCGTTGAGGTGGCGCCACATAGCATAGGCCCGCCCTCTGTCGTCCCACTGAACCAACCGGGCGACCGCATCGATGAAAGGGTCACCCAAGCGGAATAACTGGAGATCATGTGACTCGCACGCCAAGGATCGATCAAAGGTTCCGTTTCCGGGTTGAAGATCCTCCAGGGTTGAGGTCATGGCGGTTGGCAACAACGTGTTAGGGTGACAGTAATAGTGGACGACGGCCCCTTCACGCCCGGCATGGGGCAACGCGCGCCGCCCGAAGTTCAGTCGGTGGACCAGCCACGCCTCTAAAGCCGCTTGCATCATACGATCCTGCTGGTCCTGAACAATGAGAGTTGGCCAGGACGCCGTTCCCTCTCGGTTAAAGGCATCGATCTCGTCAAGGGCGGACTGTTCGCGCAATGAGTACCGCTCCTGGTCAATGCCCTCCCGGACTTCGGGTATCAGATTGAGAAGGCCCGTCGCCCCCTCCATAAGCGCCATCTCGCGGACCCTTGGCATTACGATATCGCAGTAGAACTGCAGGTCCGCGGCTGATCGCCGAAAGATACCGAAACCTTGGTCTAGAAGTTGGAACCAGGCATCTTGTAACGAGAGAGCGTGGTCGCTGCCGACGAATACGCGGGCCGGGACGCTCGTATTGCGCCCAATCCGGTCAAGGCGGCCGATGCGCTGCTCCAGGCGGTTGGGATCCCACGGAAGATCGAAATGGACAAGCAGGTCGGCAAACTGCAGATTGATACCTTCCTCGCCGGATCGGTCACACACAAGCGTCGCTGTGCCAGTTGCCGCCTCAAATTCGCGCAAACGCTTGTGGTTTTCCGCGGGAGACGCGTCCCAGGTATGGGCGAACACCGTGGCGGGACTCGTACCTGCGCGCAACCGGTCCGCAATCTCATGCGCCGCCTGTGTGAAGGAGGTGAAAACCACGCTGGTCCGGTGCCCGCTTTCACGCGACAACTTGACAGCGCTCACAACGGCATCAACCTGGTCCCAGGCGTCCGGTTCTTGATCAAGCGCATCCAGGAGACTACACAGGAGGTCATCTTCACCCGGAAACGTCACCGGAAGGGACACATCCTCGGCTGCCCACACCCCCAGAATGTCCTCAAAACGCGCCTGATGGCGTACCGTCGCCCTGCGGCAGTGAATGGCCTTTTCCAGCAGGTATAGATACGTACCAGAGCACTCGAGCAAACACCGGAAGATGCGAGAAAGGCTCGCTCGGTAGCCAGTGTCATCGCGTCGGTCCAAAACCGCCGCGGCTGCGCCTTCACGCCACTCCTCCAAGAGGTCCTGGATGCGGGTGCATCTGATATCGACATCGTATTCAGGGGTGACGGGTGAAGAGCCGTCCTCCGGCGCACGATTTCCGAGGGCCTCCCGCGCTTGACTAGATCGCGAAGTTCGGATCATCCGCCGGAAAACGCGATGGGTTTCGCATATGTGAACTCGGACCGAGCGAATGAGCGCGTCCACCCGGTCACGGTCCAGTTCAATCGCGTCGCAACACTCCTGAAGATCGATAGAACGTGCCAGTACCCAGTCATCACTCGCGAGGAGGTCCCGTAGTTCTACCAAGGCCAGACGCAACCTGAGCCGGCTCATCCCCTCGTAGAATGCCAGCAGGAACTCGCCGATCCGCTGGCGATCACAGATGCGCTTCTGGAAGGATGCCACGTCGTCGAGTCTGTAACTCTCGGGTTCGAGCAGATGAAGCATTCCAAGGAAGTCACGCTCGTGATGAAGGGCAGGAGTTGCCGATAACAGCAGCAAGCGAGGGGCCGCGTGTGATAGGAGGCGGCATTTCTCGTAGAGCCACGCTCGGCGTGGATCCCGAAGTGCTGCAGCCACGTGTTGAGCTTCATCGATAACTACTAGATCGAATTGACCCAGACTGGCGTCTAGCAACTCGTCTGTGGCCCGAATGACGATCTGGGGGCTGTCAGGGTTCAGACGGATCTTGTCGCGGAGTTCCGACCGCCATTGCGCTTCCAGTAGTGGCGGTACGATGACTAGAACGCGAGCCTTGGGATCATCCAAGAGGAGTTGGCGAATGATCACGCCGGCCTCAATCGTCTTCCCGAGTCCGACCTCGTCGGCGAGTAGATACCGTTGAACAGGATCTTCCAGTACTCGCCGTGTAACTTCCAACTGGTGAGGGTACAGGCGGATGCGGGAGGAAACAACGCCCGTCAAGCCCCTGACGGCCGCCCGCTGTTCGACAAGGGACTGCTGGAAAGCAGACCGAGCTGAGTGGAAGAACGGTGTCTCGTGAGCCCGGTAGATGAGGGTTTCCACAGGATCGCCGGCAAGTTCCAAACAACGAACGTAAACGCCGGTCTCAGGTATCAGTTCACCCTTCTTCTCCGGAAAACTGACTTCGAATTCAATATCCTTCGTCTGCGGGTCGGTTGCCACATCAGTGATTCGGCCCATACGCCAGTTGCGTTCGTCTCCATCTGCCGGGACATAGCACCGTGTCTGCGCCGTGGGTAGCCCACGGCGCAGAGAGCTTACGGGGACCGTCTCGACATCACGCCGCGATACCGAGATAAACCACTCAATCGTTGCGATCGAACCATGCGTCGACAGGAGTTTCGCGAATCCCCTCGCGTCTTCCTCAACGGTGACGAAACATCCAGGACGTAATGTTAGGAACGAGGGCATAGTTGGGTACTCTGCTGCTGTTGAACGGTAGGAGATGCGGTAGCGACCATCGATTCAGTTGCGTGTCATAGGCATGGTGCGTTTGGATGGCCTCTGGTGTCAACGGGCCGTTACCGATTGGGGTGTCCGCGAGAGCAAGCGAGGTGACCCTGTTGAACAAGCACCTCGATGCGAAAAGCTCAGCACGCGGGGAACTTCACGCCGCCCTCTCCGTCACGCGGGGGATTTCCTTTAGGGCATCACCCATTTCGTTCGCGCTATCACACAACTGTGAATGAGTTGTAAAGCGGCTTTCGCCGTCACGGCCATTTCACAGGGCAAATAGTGACGCGGTGCCCAGTAGTTCCTTGTCGGTACACTTCGTCGGCACCTATCATTCGGTCGATCGGTGCCGGGGCAACCGCGCCATGGGCGGCGAGCAAATGGCTTTTCAACTTTGCCGTAGGCAATTCCCTTTCGGGGCTCTCACGCTGCCAGGTTGACTGCGTCCGGAGATACTGCTGTTTTCGCCCTAATCACTCCCCGAGAACACACCACACAGGCACTCTCGGCACTTGGCGCACAGGCCATCAGCCCCGTGTCATCCAAGTGGTCAGGCTAATCAGATTCTTCGAGATGTTCTGAACCAAAGCCCCGTTGCCACGACCGACACCATCGATGTCGGCCTTATGCTTACTGCCGGATAACATGGCCGACATATGCAGGCTTGCGACCTTTCTCCGCGCGGATGCTTACAGAGTATTGACCGAGAACCACGCGCCAGGATGCAATGGGCACTACTCGCGATCCACCGTTACTCTTCCGCCAGCGCTGGATCCGGAATCTGCCAATCGTTGTGGTTGCCCTCCAATTGACGCCGGAAATGGTGGGTCAGTATCCTGACGTCCCGATCAGTGTTCTGAAGTTCATTCCACAGACGTTCTTCTCCGGCAGCGAACCGCCATCGTCCGGAAGTCCACGCACAGTGAGGTCTCAAGCCGTCCAGCGCCTGGGCGACAAACGGAGGATTCCATGCGGTGTCGAGGCGGCGCTTGGCGTGTAGGTGATCCATCACATAGCCGAGGGCGACGATTCCGACCCCGTGGGTGAGGCGACTGCTCTTAGGCGGCAGGTCCCACGCCTCAGGGAAGGCCAAACGCACGCCTTCCCAAAACACAGACACCAGTTCAACCATGCAGTCCATCGTGGCGTCTCTCGGCAGGTGATTGTCTTGAAGCGCAAACAACGCACCGTCGCTCAGGCTGTTGAAGACCATTCGGCGGACAGAGTTGTCTTTGATGATGCCTACGGCACACGTTGGCGTCTTGATTCGCTGGTACAGCGGCGAGGACGGATCACGGTTCAGTCGAGCTGTCAGAGTGGCCGCAATGTGCTGTTTTGCTAAGGCAGAGGGAAGGTGTCCATCGACTTCAGGAAGCAGTTCGTAGATGAGTCCTGATGGCAGAGGCTTGGTACGGTTTACGAGCACAAATTGCTTTCGTTGGTCCGCCACATCTGGGGAATGGAAAGCAGTCACGAAGACAGGGAAATCGCCGTGTGCGCAACTCGCTATGGCCGCCAGTCGTTGCTGACCGTCGACAACGAATCCACAGGGCACTTGCCCGTCCCCCGTTTCCGGAATATCGAGAATACCTCCACGTGAGACGCTGCCATTCACGTGTTCGGGTGTGAAGGCCTCGCGCCCATCAAGGGCGACGATGATCGTATTGGGCAGCACGGCGTTCACATCGTCAAGGTACTTTCTAATTTCTGCAATGTGCGTCACGACTTCCGGTCGCTGGTAGCCAATCAATTCTTCGGTGGTGCCTCGTCCCACGCGCGAGATATCCGCAACGCGCAGGATCTCCTCGGCCGTCGCCGCGAATGCATACACTTCGCGTCCGGATGGTTGTGATATTCGCAGGGCGTCAAACCGCATTGATTGGTTCCTTCTGACTGTTTCGTAAATGTTGGAGTTGCCGATGGAACTCCCAAAGATTATGGAATCCGCGCCGGCGGTTGCGGTTTGAGCCGCGGAATATAATCACCTCGACTCCGCATTCACTACACACGCGACAAGGACACTTCTCCCAAGGTCGGTCCTCCAATGTATGCCGATATGCATCTATATGCACCCGCGAGTTGAACTCCTGACCATATTCCACAAGAGGTTCGAGTGTCTTCTCGATAGAGAGAGTTCGTGCAGCATAGCTTCGCAGACCGCGTAGGGAGGCTTCCTCAAGGTCACGGAGACGACGCGACTGTTTGCGCCCCTCGAGAATCTGTCCCTTAAATAGTCGACTTTCGTCAGCGTGAGGTATTCGGATAGCGGTGTACCAGTCGTTAGGAGCGAGGTAGTTCCTCGTATGGTCCTTAAAGGCGCGGAGCAACGGAGACGTGCTGTCCAAGCTTTCAATGTTGTACTGAGTGAAGTGCTGTATGTCGTTGGCCTTCGTAAATCCAAATAGATGCAAGCGAACACTCGGCTCTACCTCCCGTACGGCCTCCAGCACATGGTGAATCTGGTTCACCCTGAGAGGTACAAGACCGCCAATCGCGACGTAATCGAAGCCGATGTCAACAAGCCTTGAGACTGCAAGCGCATACGATTTGGGGCTCCAGCCTTGCGCGACCCCTATTGGTTGGAATGGGACCTGCTGAACCTGACATGCAGCGTGAAATTCGCGTGCGAGCCTAAGGGTAAGGTCATAACGGCGCCTCCATTCGCCAGGTACGAGGTCTTCGAACAGGGCGGGGCCATCCAAGCTTTCATCATAGTGGAGGATGACGTGATCAATCGACACGGCGTGCGTGAAACCGCACTCGACGTAGTACTCGATCATGTCCGGGACAGTGTAAATCGGTTCCAGTTCGTTCACATATGAAAATGCTCCGCAGTCACCCATGATGGCGCCGTTGCATTTGTCCAAGTCGTAACGCAAGAACGCGCGGGCGCCTTCCCGCCGAAACCGCATACTCTGCGCCGTCGAGTACTTTCCCTGCCATCGATGATCACCCACCGTTGCCCGAGACACTAGAATGCCATCGTAAGGCGGCGGGGTGAAATACTCGTGCGCGTAAACATCGTGCCGTTGGACCTGGCGGTCCGGGCTGTGTTCCTCACGCTCAAAATCGAACCCCGGATCAATGTAGTCAAGGCTGTCGGCGAAGAAGAACTTCATTTTGTCACATTACCACGCCTTCAGTGATTGTCGGTCGTACACGGTTTACCTGCTCAGTGAAACGGGATTGCTCGCACTGCAAGCCGGAATCGCGAAATTCGCGGAGGAGGCGAGAAGCGGAAGCACCAGGGTCTACCATCAACCGCTCCTTGATAAACGACTCGATTTCCTCGGGTATCGGTTTTCTCCGCATGAGCCGCGGACTCTCGGATGGCTGGGTGGACAGGCTATCCCGTAGGGCTGTCTCCAGTTCGTCACGCTGCCATCTCCCCTTCTGCTTGATTGTCCGGATAACCCATAGCGCAACGCGTTGGTTAATCGTCGCGCGTGGTCCGGGATCAACTCGCTCATAGGTAATGGGTACTGGAAGAAGGCAAGCCCTCAAGGGCCCCTCTACTGTTGATGGTCGTATGCCAACCGAGACCACCACCAATTGTTGCGGGCCACACATTCCTGCCAACTCAGATATATCATCCCGAATCGCTCCGATGTAGTCGCTACCGCAAACTATGAGACAGAGGTCGGCGCTTTGGAGTCTCGACAATGGGGCGGCTTCTCCGGACCGAGTCGCGTTAATCGCTTTCCACCATCTCCGATGCCGCTCGCCCATTGTACCAGAATCTGTGAGACGATTGCCCACGCGGTCCAATCCAGGGGCGAAGGTGGCTGAATAGCCAGGCAGGGCCTCTTCTGATGATACCAGTCCGAATCCTGCGGAAATGACCGAGAAACGGACCTCGCCAAATTCCGCGGCCAGTTCTCTGGACTTGATGCTGAGATTCCACGCGCCACCCGCGTATAAAGCGCTCGGCGTCGCTCGCACGTCCCCGGATCGACATCGCTCCAGCCATTCGGCTGCGACTGCCAGGCTGTCACCACGACGAAGCCGATGAAACTCCAGACTATCGGTGCTCAAACGCTTTGAACTGGTGCAACTGGCTACAAGATTGATGTTCACAGCTTCATACTAGTACATCGGCACGGATGTAAACCATACGTTAACCATACTTATTTCATACTAATACCCTCGGTCGTCTGAATCGATAGTTCGCCCATTCAGCACATATGACGGATCAACTCCGAGGGCACTGCCCAGAGCTCGAAGCGTCCCGTTTCGAGGTCGCTGCGTTGAGCCTCTTTCGATGTCTTTGATCGTCGGTAGCGGAACTCCGGACTTAACAGATAAGTCCATTTGGGTCCAGAGTTTCGAGTCACGCAAAACTTTCAGTCTCTTTGCTAGGGTCTCTTGAAGCATGCTTACTACACTGTTGGCGACTTGACGGTATATAAACGGTCACCACACCTATTATGTAGAATCCAGCGAGTCCAACGCGTTCGCGAGCGACTTTCAGGCATTTCTTCCGATGTGGGCTCACGCGAGCATCGCGGCGGTGCGCACTGGAATCAGTGAATTCGTCGAGGTTCAGTGCGGTGAGAACGGCCGCCCAACCACATCGAGTTGCACGTGTTTCTCAGACCCAACCGTACAGAACATCGATGGGTGTCGATGTTCACCGGACGCTTGTCTTGGTTGATAAAGCAACGTTGTTTCTGTAAATTGGGTGGGTGTATTTCCGGATTTCCTATTAGTGTGAGTTGAAGTTGACGTAGCGTTTGTCGGTTTCCCAGTCGTCGGAGATCTCCATCAGGGTGGCACTGACCAGGCGGAGCAGAGACTCCTCGTTCGGGAAGAGCCGTGCCACGCGTGTGCGCCGGCGTATCTCCTGGTTCAGCCTTTCCAGGCCATTGGTGGTCCTGAGGATCTTGCGGTGGCCTTCCGGGAAATCGAACACCGTGAGCCCCTCCGGCAGATTTTCCTCCAGCCAGGCCGCAAGCTTCGGCGCCGCCTTCTGGTACTTCGCCACCGTAGTTTTCAGCCGCAGGTCGGCTTCCTGCCGATTTCCGGCGTTGAAGACCAGGCGGATATCGCTTGCCACCTCTGTCTTCATCTCCTGCTTAGGCACATACGCCTGAGCGTTCTTTTGCAGGTGGAATTGGCATCTCTGCCACGGCAAGCCGCCCAACACGGCCGTTCTGGCCACCTTCAGGCCCGCGTGATCGTCGCTGATCACCAGCTGCACACCACAGAGCCCACGTTCCGCCAAGGACAGCAGGAAATCCCGCCAATGCACTTCGTGCTCACTCAGGGATACCGAAACACCCAGTACCTGCCGGTGTCCCTCGACATCCACGCCCACCGCCACCAGAACCGCGGCGTCCTGTACGCTGCCGTTTCTGCGCACTTTCTCATAACGGGCGTCCAGAAACAGGTACACACACGTTCCCAGTGGACGGCTCCGCCACGCGGACAGCGTGGAATCCAGCTCCGCCGCAGCGCGGCTTACCTGGGTGCTGGTAACCTCGACCCCGCACAACTCCTCGGTGATCCTGGCCACCTTACGCGTGGAAACACCCTGAACGTACATCTCCGCCAGCGCAAGCTTCAAAGCGCGCTCCGAGCGAAGCCCTTTCTCCAGAGCCTGCGGGTAGAAACCGCCTTCCCGCACTTGCGGTATCGCGAAAGTCACTTCCCCCACGCGGGTCTGAACCGTCTTCGGCTTGTAGCCATTCGCATGGCCTACACGCCCTGCGTGACGCTCGTACAAACCCGCGTTCATATGCCGCTCGCGCTCGGCCTGCATCGCCGCGTTCACAACCACACGGATCGCGTCACCGATGCCGTCCAATCCTTGTTCACAAATCTGTTCCAGAAACCCCTCTGGCAGGCTAGAATCTTCTCGGTAGGCCACGGGTGTCTCTCCTTTCTCTGGTTTCATCAACCGAAAGGTAACACCCGGGCCTGCCACCCCGTGCTAGCAGGCAGACCGCAATCCCAATTTACAGAAACACTGTTGCACTACTTCTTGGTTTGTTTGCAGCAAGCCTACTCGATAAACACCGACATCAATGTCTGCGATATTGGAAGTGCCTTGAACGATCGGTATGGCAGTGCTGGCGGCTCGTAAGGATGGTACCTGGATGGAATCATCGAAACAGATGGGCTGAGGTTTTCGGGATGGGTTGGCATTGCGGCAACGCATACCTTGAACAATCTGGACCCGGCGATGTTCCGCATGTCCGGCGTGCCGGAGCGGTCCAGACCCGTGTAATACTCCACCTCTGATCTCTCAACTGTCCTGATTGGCATCGCGTTGGTCCTGGGTGTCCGCTTCGGCCTCACGGGAGTAGGGCAGAAGGTTGTTCACCAACCGTCATCCACACATGGGCGAGCGGACCGTCTGCCGCCACGGCAGAGAGCGTTGTGGCAAGAAACGGGACGCCGCTGCCCTTGACAACCTGGAGCAGGTGGCGAAGCCTGCCCTCCCCGGTCGTCACGATCAGCACCCTGAACGACGCCGCTCCGTATAACTCGAGGAACAATCCGCCGTCGAGGTACCGTTCGTAGCCTGTCGCCTTGCTCCCGAACTGCCGCGCGCTTGTATGGCCAAGATCGATCTCCAGGAAGAACGGGAATGACTGTCCGTTGGCTTCCCGCTGCAACGAGATGTAGGCATCCGGCTTGAACACTTCGCGCCGCCACGCGCCGCCGCCGACCCGGACATCGTACTCGTGCCGGCATAGGACCTCCGGCAGCCAACGGCCAATTCGCACTTGGGACTGTGCGGCCACAGATCGGCGGGCGGCCAAGTAGAAGTCGACAATACCTAGGGTGTGCTCCCAGAAGGTCGGCGTCGGGCTCTTGCGCGTTAGCTCACGTACTGAGCCTTCCTCCCACTGCAAGCGACGCGCTACGATCGGCACGGCTGCCGCGGCAATGCTATAGATGGCCTGCCCGACGTACGCCGCTCCCGGTGGATAGGACCGACGCAGGTACCCGTGATCGAACAGGAGGCGCAACCGCGTGCTGCAGCGGGTGAGCGAGCCGAAGTACAGCTCCTGGATCTGGTCACGCCGCATGGCGCGGTGGACGAAGAGATCCGCCAGCAGCGTTTCGTCGCGCTCCGTGAGGACAAGTCCCGCCCGTGCTTGGCGCCAGAAACGGCTACGCGGCAAAGCGTGGTCTTCGGGCATCACGAACCTCGTACGCGGCCGTTCGGCCGCGGGTCGGACTGGCCGCCAATCCGGCGATGAAGGCGGATCGGCGGGCCAGCTCAGCTTCCACCTCGGAACTCTTCTGGTCGAGACTCTCGCCGGCGATACGGCCAATTTCCTTGATGGATTCGCTGCTCACTGGTGGATCGGGCGAGCGCGGAACTCGGATGCGACAGCTTTGACGACCCCGGCGCACCACGAACGCCTCACCCACGCGCTGCGTCATGAGCGCCGTGCGCAGGCTCTCGCGGTCGGCATCGGCGACAATTTCGCGGGCCAATTCGCTGGCATCGACGGCGCCGGTCTGGAACAGCAGTTGTGTTCCGACATTGTTGCGAACGGCTTGCCGCAGACTGGCTGGCAGTTGCGAGAGGTTCTGGTGCGAGAGTGTGAGGCCGAGGCCAAAGCGCCGGCCCTCCGCGACGATCGCTTCAAACCTGTCGCTGGCCATGGTTTCGAACTCGTCGATGTAAAGGTAAACGGGACGCCGATCTCCTTCCGACTGGTCAACCCGAGCCATCATCGCCGCTTGCAAGGCTGAGACGATGAGTCCTCCGGCCAGGTGGGCGGCCTCGTGGAGGCGGTCCACCGCCAACGAAACGAGGAGCATGGCCCCCGGCTCGCCGTTGAAGAAACCACCCAGATCGAAGGCCTCACGTGCGCCGAACAGCCGCCGAAGCTGCGGCAGGCACAGCAGTGGGGTGACCTTGTTGAGCACGGGAAGGCGCCATGCCATTTGCTTCTCAGGGGACAGCGCGTTGTACCGCTCGAAGAATCCGCGCACATACGTATCTGAAACGCCGGCGAGAACGTGTTCACGAAATGCATCGTTGGACAGCAATGGCTCCAGTTCAAGCAGGGTCCACCCGGTCTCCGCCAAAACCATGAGGGCGTTGCGCAACGTCTCATCCAACTGGACGCCCCAGCTATCGGCCTGTGCCTTGATCACCGAGAGGACGTGCAGGGCCCGACCGTACGGATCACCCGGCCCGGCGAGCGGGTTGAACGGCAGGACGACACGCTCATCCCGGAGGTCCAGCATCGCCAGTCGTCCGCGTACTTTCTCTGGCCCAACCGCCGCCAGGCGCCGCAGCACTCGGTCGACGAGGTCGCCTCGCAAGTCGATGACGCAGAAACTGTGGCCGGCAGCGATGTCTCCTTCCAGTAGCCGGAGCAGGCAGTTCGTCTTGCCGCTGCCAGTAGCACCCATGAGGTAGACGTGTTTGAGCCGTGCCTCGCCGGTCAACGATACGTATTGTGGTCCAGTCGGCGGCGGACCCTTGGGCAGCACCGGGATTGTTCTCCCCAACCGGATAGATCCGGATTTGGGCAGTTCCCCATAGATGAATCGGGCCAGGACTTCGAGGGCGCCAAGCAGGAGGGCAACCACCAGGATGGAGGTAAGTAGAATTGATATGTGCTCTACCGACATCATCAGGTTTGAGCCTCCAAGCGTTTCGCCTCGCTCTGAGCGCGGAAAGCGCTGGTAGCACCCCGGATAACCCTATCCGGGGAGTTATCCGGGGCCTAGCGGCTCTTCGATATGTTCTTCTTGATGCCATCCATCGGACTGTATTGCCGGTGTTGCCGCTCAACGTCGGCATCCGCAAGCGCGACGTAGTGGTTGGTCATCTTCAAGGTGGTGTGCCCCAGCATCTTCTGCAGGGCGAAGCCGTTTCCGCCGTTTCTCAAAAAGAAGACGGCGGCGGTGTGGCGGAAGGTGTGAGGTGAGCAACGGGTGGCCTGGATGCCGGCGACACGACCGAGTCTTGCGATGAGCTTCTGCAGCCCCGAGCGAGTCAGCCCCTCCCCGCTGTTGGTGCCGCGGTCTCCGAGAAAGACGGCGTCGGCCTCGTCGCGTGGGTCTTCCCGCAGGTACTGATAGAGCGCCCGTTTGGTGGCCAGGCCGAAGTAGATCGGCCGGCTCTTTCCACCTTTGCCGTGGACGGTCAGGTGGCCGTTCTGGAGGTCAACCATTTCCAACGTGAGCCCACACAACTCCGAGGCGCGGATACCGGTGTCAACAAGCAGTGCGACAATGGCTTCGTCGCGGCGCGGATGGTTGGACCTGCGCGCGGCGGCGAGCAGCGCCTTGATTTGGGCTTCGGAAAATGGCTGGATCTGGTCGGGGCGCGAGATCGGCACGCGAATACCCTCGACGGGAGAGACCGTCAAAAGCCCTTCGTCTACGAGCCAACGGAAGAACGTCCGCACGTGAACGTAGTATGTCTGAACCGTACTGGGACCGACCGGCTTGTCGCACTGGGGATTGCCCCAACGCCCGCCTTCGTCTTCGTGTCCGTGGTTGAGGTAGGCCAGGAACTGGCGGATCTCCGCAGCGCCGCAACGTTCGTAAGCGCGGTCCTTGAGGAACCAAACGAGCTTGTCCACCACCATGCGGCGGTTTCCAAGCGAGCGGTCCGATAACTGGCGAATATCGCCGTCGAGGAGCCAACCTTCGACGGATCGCTCAAGCGAGCGAACGTCTAGGTCGGTCTGAGGAATTGCGCATTGAGGCTCCCTTTTCTGCATTTTGCCCTCCAGAACTGAGTTCGGAGGGCAGCGGGATGCCCGAGGAGTAGCCCCTTTTGAGCACAGTGGCCGCCGTGCTCAAAAGGTATGGTGGACCTGAAGGGATTCGAACCCTTGGCCTCCTCAATGCCATTGAGGCGCGCTCCCAACTGCGCCACAGGCCCCCAACACGCTTATTATATCAATGGCGCGAGCGTGTGTCAAGGAACGCCGCGGCAACCCGCCGCTGCGGGTTCCGAGCCGGTGGCAGAGCCGATCGACCCCTTCTGATCGCCTATACCTGCTAGGTTGTCGGAGTTACCGGAGTCCATGCTCCATCGGCAGCGCTGCTCTTCACGGCCGCCTTCAGAAATGCGATGCCGGCGGCGCCGTCCACCACATCGGGGTGCGGATAAGCAGCCTGAACGTCCTCGCCGTTTCGCCGACGGATCTTCAACTGAAGCGACTTGTGGAGATTCGCCAGGGCTTCGTGGAATCCTTCAGGGTGGCCGGCCGGCAGCCGTAAATACGCCTGCATGCTGGCCGGAAACGCGGAATACCCCGCGCCCAACCGGTAAACCTTCACCGTTCCGTCCGGACCGAAGAAGCGAAGGCTCATGTGGTCCAGCATCGTCCACTCCACGGTAGCCTTTGTACCGATAACGCGGAAGCCGTTGTCGTTCTGCGCGCCGATGGTCACCTGTGACGCCGTGACCGTGGCGATGCCGCCATTGTCCAATCGCGCAAGAACCGTGAAATCGTCGTCCAGAGCCCGATGCTCAACGAACGTCTTCAACCGGGCCTGCACTTCGGTGGCGGTCCGCCCCGTTACGAACCGGACGAACTCGTAGGCGTGCGTTCCGATATCGCCTCCGCACCCGGAGGCGCCCGCCTTGGCGGGGTCCACGCGCCACGAGGCCTGTTGCGATCCGGAGTCCTCGGCGCGATCGGCCAGCCAGCCTTGAGGGTACCACGCCTCAACTTTGCGCACTTCGCCGGCGGCGCCGCTCAAAACGAGTTCCCGGGCCAGCATCACCATCGGCAAGCCGGTGTACGAATACGCCACGCCGAACGGGAGGTCGCGCTCGCGGGAGATGTGGACGAGGTCCAGCGACTCAGCCAGCGTCAGGGTGAGCGGCTTTTCGCACAGCACGGGGAAACCGGCTTCCAGTGCGGCCCTGGCAATCGGGTAGTGGGAATCGTTCGGCGTAACGATGGTCACGTAGTCCATCCGGACATCACCCGGAAGCGCAGCCTCCTCGCGGATCATCGTGACGTAATCCGGATAGCCGCGAGTGAAGTGCAGGTCCTCCGCCGATTTCATCGACCCTGCCGCGTCCGAGCGGAGTGCTCCAGCGGTCAATTCCGCCGTGTTGTCCATCAGTATGGCTGTACGGTGCGGCGCCCCGAAGAAATTCGCCGGTCCACCCCCACCCACCATGCCCACTCTGAGTTTTCGCATCGCTTCCCTCCCTGTGTATCGTGTCAGACTCCAAATGCTTCGGCGGAGCGAAAGCCCCGCGCCCAATCCAATGCGGGCATCGGCCTCTTGCCCGAAGGCTGCACCGTGAGAAGTTCGAGGGCGCCGCCGCCGGTCCCAACGAGCACCCGCTTGCCCGCGATGCCCACGGCGCCGGGCGCGCCGGGCGCCTCAGACGCGGACGCCGCGGCCCATACTTTGAATTCCCCCCCCCGCCACAGGGTCCATGCGCCCGGTTTCGGGTTCATCCCGCGCACAAAGCAATCCAGCGCCGTCGCAGGGCGCAGCCAATCGATCCGGGCGTCTTCCTTCTCGATCGCCGGCGCGAGGGTGGCCAGACGGGGATCCTGCGGCTTCGGTGCGACTTCGCCGCGTTCCCACCCCGCAATCGTGTCCACCAGCAATCGCGCCCCGACGGCGGCCATGCGTTCGCCCAGCGTAAAGGCATTATCGACCGGCAGAATGTCCATTTCCGCGGCTGCCAGCACAGGCCCTGTGTCCAGTCCGGCCTCCGCGATCATCACGCACACCCCGGTCCGCGGGTCCCCGTTGATGATTGACCACTGGATGGGGGCGGCGCCCCGATAGGCGGGCAGCAATGAGCCGTGCACGTTCCAGCAGCCCAGCCGTGGAATATCGAGGAATGCCTGCGGTATGATTTGCCCGTACGCAGCGTAGGCCACGATGTCCGGCGCCAGGCCGCGTACCGTTTCGTGAAGGGCCTTGTCCTTGCGAAGGCGGACCGGCTGATAGACCGGCAGCCCATGGCCCAGCGCCGCCGATTTCACCGCCGACGGCAGCAATTCGCGCTTCCGCCCCACGGGTTTGTCCGGCTGGGTCACAACGCCAACGACCTCGTGGCCGGCGGCCAGAAGGCTTTCGAGGCTCGGAACGGCGAACGGCGCCGTGCCCATAAAGAGGATTCGCATATTGGTGATCGGGCGATTCATGCGCGGGTGGCGCGCCTTGCCGGCAGGCTGTCGCTTGACCGCGAAGACGACCGGTCTTACTATAACATAGCCCGCCGCTCACGTCCCCAACAAGCGTGAGTCCGCGCGGGCAGGAGAGCAAATATGAGCACTGTCGGCATAACCGTTATCGCCACGGACCGGCCGGGATTACTGCGGGACCTGGCGGGCTGCATCGCCGACGCCGGCGCCAACATCGAGTCCATCCATCATTCCTCCGCGGCCGTCGCCGAGATCCACATGGACGTGTCCGGAGACATGGACGACAAGGCGCTGTGCTCGTCGCTTGAAGAGGTGCAGGGCGTCACCTCGGTATCGATGCGTGACTCGATTGCTTCCATCTTCGGGAAGCGCGTCATCGTCATCGGCGGCGGCGCGCAGGTCGCGCAGGTTGTGCTCGGCGCCGTGTCGGAGGCAGATCGCCACAACATACGCGGCGAGCGCATCAGCGTGGACACGATTCCCCTCGTCGGCGAGGCCAAACTGGCCGAAGCCGTTCGGGCCGTTGGAAGCCTTCCGCGCGCGCGTATCCTGGTCCTCGCCGGCGCGATCATGGGCGGCGAGATCACCGAAGCCGTTCGCGATCTGCGCCGCGATCACAGCGTCCCCGTGGTGTCTCTCAATATGGTGGGCAGCGTGGTAGACGCGGTAGACCTCGTTGTGTCCGATCCTGTTCAGGCGGGCGTCATGGCTGTGATGGCGATCGCCGACACGGCAACGTTCGACATCACCCGCGCGAAAAATCGGAGACTATAGTCCCGGCGGCATCCCACAAGCCGGACGAAAGAGGGGCCCCTGCCGGTTTCGGCAGGGGCCCCATTGGTTGTCGATTGCGTGCTCAACGAACGCGCTTGCGCAGGAACGGTACCGCGGACAGGACCGCCGTGGCGAGCAGGGAAAGCGTTCCCGGCTCCGGAACCGGGGGGGTTCCGGGAAGGTTTGAGTCCGTGAGGGCGGTGCCGTACTGGAACCGCACGTTGCTGATATCACTCAGTTTCAGAGTGGGGGCCGCGAGGTCCAGGTGAACACCGTTGTTCACCAGGACAGCCGCCTGCATGGGACCGTTCGCGTTGGCGGCAATCCCATTGATCAGGCCGTAGTCCAGGCCCTGCAGATGCTGACCGTTGGCCGCGAAATTTCCAGAGCCGAACAGCCCCAGACCCGCTGCGCTCACGCCGGCGTTGGTACCGGCAGGACCGGAGAATCCGGCGTTATAGCCCCATTCCTGACCGATCGAAAAGGCCGGCGGGTTGGTGTAAACCGACCCGGGAAGCAGGCTGGCCGTTAACGGGGTCAGCGTATTCCCCGGAGCCAGCGTAAAGAGCAGCGCGCACAGGGCATCGCTGTCCGCCTTGCCCGGGGCGCCCGTGTTGATCAAGTCTATTCCCAAAACACCCGCGTTCAGGGTCAGCGTCACCTGCGCGGCAAGGCCGCTGCCGGTTCCGGGATTTGTGCCGCTTCCTGTGTAAGTTACAGTTTGCGCGGACAAAGCCGAAGTGGCCGCGAAGGCCACGCCAATCACCGTACAAATTGTTCCAAAGCCCAGTTTCATTCCTCACCCTCCATAGCTGTGCTGCCAGTTAGCACACTGCCACCATGATTGGCGGTTAAATAACCGAGCAGGCACGTAACGTGCCAATAACCGGGCGAGCTCAAAAACGTTGGGCTTTGCCGGCATTTCGGGCATCAATCCGTGTGAAGCCTACGCGCGAACGAGGCATAAAAGATGAGGCGGCTTGCCGCCGGCAAACCGTGCTGTACCGCGAAAGGCTCTCATGGACATCGCAGACCTACTCATCCTGGCCCCGCAAATGGGCGCGTCCGACCTCCACTTGACGGTCGATGCCCCCCCCTCACTGCGCATTCACGGCCACATCAAACCAATCGACGGCGCCCCGATTCTCACCCGCGACACGATACGAGCGATGCTTTACGACGTCCTCACCGACCAGCAGAAGGCACGGTTCGAGGAGCATCACGAGCTCGACTTCGCCGTGGAAATGGCCAACGTCGGGCGATTCCGCGTCAACGCTTTTGTCACCCGAAACGGCGAAGGCGCCGTGTTCCGCACGATTCCAACAAAGATCAGGTCGTTCGCCGAGCTGGGGCTTCCCGAGATCGTCCGCACCTTGTCAAGATGCGACAAGGGCCTCGTCCTCGTCACCGGACCCACCGGCAGCGGAAAATCCACCACGCTGGCGACCATGGTCGACATGATCAACGAGGAACGCAAAGATCACATCCTCACTATCGAGGACCCGATCGAATTCGTGCACTCACACAAGGGCTGTATCGTCAACCAGCGGGAGGTGGGGCCGCACACGGACAGTTTTGCGAACGCATTACGCTCCGCACTCCGCGAAGACCCCGATGTGATTCTCATCGGCGAAATGCGCGACCTCGAGACGATCGCCATGGCGATTACCGCCGCTGAAACGGGGCACCTTGTGTTCGGTACCTTGCACACAATGGGCGCGCCCCAGACGGTTGACCGCGTCATCGACGTCTTTCCTACCGACCAGCAGGCGCAGATCCGTGCGCAGTTCGCAGAAGCCATCCGCGGCGTCATTTCCCAGATTCTGGTGCCCTCGAACGATGGCAAGGGGCGCGCGGCGGCGATGGAGATCATGGTCGCAACGCCCGCCATACGAAACCTCATCCGCGAGGGCAAAACCTTCCAGATGCACAGCGTCATCGAAACGAGCACCCGCGACGGTATGTGTACGCTCGACCAGAGCCTCAAGTCCCTGGTAATGAGCGGGACAATCACGAAGGAAGACGCCCTTCACAAGGCATTTGATCCGGACGCCTTCGAAGTGCCGGATGAAGGCGACGGTCACGAAGACGCATTCTCGTTCGGTTCACCCCGGCCGGGTACGGCGCAGCAAAACGGCGGATCAGCGACACCCGGGAAGCAACCAACCTGGGGCAAGCCCATCAACTACTGACAAACCCGGGAGCCTGGATATGGACGAACCTGACATCCTCATGGACATGAATGAATCGCAGACGAACCTGCCGCTGGACAAGATGCTTATCCGTATGGCGGAACTGGACGCGTCCGACCTCTATCTCAAGCCGGGGTCACCGCCAACCTATCGGCTGAACGGCGTGAACACAACTTTCGACGACAAGGTTCTTTTCCCGGAGGACACCGAAGCGCTCATCACTCCCGCGATGTGCGCCCGGGACCAGCGGATCTTGGCGGAACGCCACGGCGCCAACCTCGCGCGCAGCGTGCAGGGCGTGGGCCGCTTCCGCATGAACGTCTACCGCCAGCGCGGATCCGTGGCGCTGGTCGCCCGCCGCATCAAGACCGAGATTCCTTCCCTCGATAACCTGCAGTTGCCTGACATTTTGAAGGAAATGGTCATGCAGCGCAACGGACTCGTTTTTGTGACCGGCGCCACGGGCTGCGGCAAATCCACCACACTCGCCGCCATGATCGACTTCCGCAACGCCACGGTTCCGGGGCATATCGTCACCATTGAGGACCCGATCGAGTTCCTTCACCCGGACAAGAAGAGCATCGTCAGCCAGCGTGAACTCGGAGTTGATTGTCCGTCGATGGAAGACGCGATGAAGGACGCGCTGCGCCAGGCGCCGGACGTCATTCTGGTCGGCGAAATCCGGGATGCGGCGATTATGGAACAGGCAATCGCCTTCGCCGAAACCGGACACCTCGTCCTCGGCACGCTGCACAGCACCAACGCCAACCAGACGATGGAGCGCATCATTAACTTCTTCCCGCAGGACCACCATCAACAGACATTGATGCAGCTCTCCTTGACGCTTCGAGCCATCGTCTCGCAGCGCCTCGTGAACCGCGCCGACGGGAATGGCCGGATCGCCGCGGTGGAAGTCCTGACCGCCACGCAGCGCGTCCGGGACCAGATCAAGAAGGGCGAGATCGACGCGTTGAAGTCAACGATGCGCGTCAACCAGGAGGAGGGCATGCAGACGTTCGACATGTCACTGTTCGATCTCCAGGATGCCGGCCTGATCACGAAGGAAACCGCCATCGCCAACGCGGACAGCCCGGCGGATCTCCGCATGCAGATCCGCGGATTCACGGCGATGTCGATAACGTAGGTGACGGGGGCCGCCCGGTGAGACGGGCGGCCCTCTGTGACTCCGTTTTGCCGTCGTTGCGCTCGCCGGCTAGCGGCTGGGACCCGGCTTCGCGTTCAGGAGTTGCTCGAGACGCGTCAGACGCGCTTCCAGTTCATCCACTCGCGCCGCCTTCGCCTCGAGGACGGCGATGCGCGCGTCCTTCTCCTGGATCTCCCTTTGCTGTGCCTTGATGGCCTCCACGGTGATCGGAACGATGTTGGCATACGCCACCGATTTGTAGCCCTGGGCATCCGCGCTCACGAGTTCCGGAAGCACTTTCTCAACCTCCTGAGCGATGAAACCCACCTGCGGCCCGTCCGCGAAGCCGTGTTCCGGCCACTTTGCGCGATTCCAGTCGAACGAAACGCCGCGGAGATTCAACACGGCCCCGAGGGCGTTGTCGAGGGTCCGCACGTTCGTCTTGTAACGGGAATCGGATGACAGGACGACTCCGTTGGCGCGCACATTCCCTCTGGCATTGATATCGCCCTGCACATCCAGCGGGTACCCGGGAGCGTTCGTGCCGATACCCACTCCGCCGGAAGCGCGGATGAGGAACTGGTTGACGTTGGTCGAAGCGAAGTCGGCGAACCCGCTGTCTCCCCATACGAAGGCGCCGTCGTGGTTCGCCTTGGCGTGGTTGCCGGCGGCAAAGGAGTAAATGCCGGCCGCGGTATTGTTGGCCCCGCCCGGCACCGTGGACTCGGCGCCGCTTGCGCTGTTGGTATACCCGCCTCCGATGACGGCCCATTGCCCGCTCATCCTGTGGTTCCAACCTCCTCCGATGAAGCCCGCGCCACCGGTGGCCTGGCTGTTCCAGCCGCCCGCCACGGTGTCGTAATCGCCGGTGGCGAAGTTGGCGGTCCCACCGCCCACTGTAGTAAACCGCTTTGTGGCCTGATTCCCCACCCCGCCCGCGATGGTGCTGCCGCGCGCGTCATTGAGGTCGGCGTTGCCGTTTCCTACCGTGTTGCCCGAACCTCCACCGATCGTTCCGTAGTGGTCGGTGATGGTGTTGACATTGTCCACGTAGGAGCTGTTGACGGTATTTGTGTACCGGATCCCCCCGCCGGCGATGGTGGCGCCCGCGACGCCGGGGGTGATTGCGTTAAGGCCGTACCCGTTCGCGATATTGACAGAGGTAATCTGATAGGTGCTGTCCGGGACCTGCACGTACTGCATAAAGAGGGACCGGCTGTTATTGACGCGCGCCGTGAAAGGCTGATTGTCCGTGGTGCCGATGAAATTGCTGCCCGGGTTCGTGCCCGCGTTGCCGGTGAGGCTCCACCCGGAACCGCCGCCCGCCGCCGCGGTCGTCTGCTTCGTGCCGTCCGGGAAGATCAGGCCGTTACCGGCGCCACTGATCCGGGAATCGCCGAGGACATCCAGCATCGAAAGGGGGGCGTTCGTGTTGATCCCAACGCCGCCTCCCGCTCGGATGAGGAACTGGTTGACGCCGGTGGAGGTGAAGTCCGCGGCGGTGTTATCGCCCCAGACGAACGTGCCATCGTGGTTGGACTTTGCACGGAGCCCTGCTGCGAATGAGAAGGCGCCGGTTGCCGCGTTGAAATCGCCGCCGGGGATAACGGCGCTGGAGCCGCTTGCGATGTTCGCGTAACCGCCGCCAACCGCGGCATTGCCTCCGGTCGCCTGGTTCGCCCGTCCGCCGCTCACCACGGATTCATATGTGCCGGTGGTGTTGTCGCGGCCGCCGCCGATAGTTGAAAAGTCGCCCTGCGCCTTGTTGCCGCGACCGCCCGCCACCGTTGTGTACTGCTGCGGCGCCTGGTTGGACTGTCCTCCGCCTACGGCGGTATAGAAGTTGCTCGCCGTGTTGGCGCTGCCGCCCGAGATCGCGGAGCCAACTCCGCTCGCGGTGTTGCCAAGCCCGCCACCCACAAAGGCGGCCTGTCCGCTGGTGTTACCGTAGCCTCCGCCCACCGTGCCGAACTCGCCCGTGACGCTGTTCGGGAGGTCGGTGCCTGCGACGCTGTCCATGCCTCCGCCGGAAATCGTAGCTCCAACCACGTTCGCGATGGAGTTGACCTGGGACCCGCCGAGGACGTTTGCGCCGCGATATTGGCCGGTTGCGTTCTCGGCGTACGTAAGCCGCATCGCCTGGAAGCCATTGGATTTCAAGACGAGCGGCTGGTTGTCAATGGTGCCGATGAACTGGGTTGCGGGATCAGTGCCGGAATTGCCGCTAAGGGTCCAGGAAGCCCCGTTGAGGGCGCCCGGAGCCACACTCGCGGCATAGTTGGCGTACGGCACGGCTGATAACTGCACGCGTGGCGTCATTTCGGGATCCGTTCCAACCTTGACGCCTACGTAATATGGCACGTTGAATGGGATCGCAGCGAAAGCGACGGGATCGCCGTCGCCGATGGTGGTGGCAAGCAGGCCGCCCGTTACGGAGACGGTCTTCGCTTCCGAATAGACCGCGGTACCGCCCGTGGCGACCGCGTAAAGGGCGACAGTGATCGGCTGAGAGGCGTTGGTGACAGGTACGCCGACAGCGGTTTTCAGTACTGCCTGGAACGGAATGGCGCGAGGGGGGTCGGCGGAAGCGGCAACGGCATAACCGAGGATGGCGGAGACAACCGCCAGAACGCGAATGGATCCGTGGCGCATTATATTCTCCTAGTAAGAGTGCAGCGCCTCAAACGGCAGATGATGCTCCGTTCGCACAAAAGTCGCTTAGGGCTGCGTATCAGGGCCGACGCTGATGAGCTGCCGGCTCCCATAACCGATGACAATACAATACTATCACGGCTGGTTGTTAATCGCACAGGCGGTTCTGTGTTTTCGTGAGGAGAAGGGCCAAAAAAAAGAGGCGGACGGGGCGATGGCCGCAGCCCTGCGTGATGGTGCGTTTGGGGCCGGCAGGGCAGGTTTATCGTCCACTGGCCGCAGCCCACTACCGTGTGCTACCAACCCCCGAAGAGGTCGCTCCAGTACAGCTCAACGCGATCGCGCAGACCCTCCGGTATGCGCGGTTCGAACGGGAGCGTTTCCCGCTGCATTGCATCGGCCATGACCCGCGCCGTTGAAGAGACATGCGACGCCATCACCGGGAGCGAGACCCGGCTCATGTCGTCGTCGGGGCGATGGTTAAAGAAGCGCCCGCCCGTGCAGTTGTGCCTTCCCAGGTACAATCCGGGAATTCCTGCGGCGACGAACGGAAAATGATCGGCGTACGGCACGATCCCGTGATTGAAGCGTGGGTAGATGCCCTCTTCGCCGAAGAACGGCTTCAGGTACGATTCCAATTCGCCAGGCCCGTTGCACACGATCTCGGTCCACCCCAACCACGACGAGTAGCTGTCCAGGTTGAACATGAGCCGCCCTCGCCTGGCGATCTCGCCGCGGTGGCTTCGCACGTAACATGCGCTGCCAACAGACAACTGCTCCTCCGCTCCGAAACTGATGAGCCGAACCGTTCGTTGGCGGGGCAGCGGCGCAAGCACACGGGCAAGCTCAAGCAGACCGCTCACGCCGGACGCATTGTCGTCGGCCCCTGGTGAATCCGCCTGGGTATCGTGGTGCGCGCTCAGGTACAGGATGTCGCCGTCATCGTCGGCGCCGGGGAGCGTCGCGATGACGTTGCTGGAGGCTCCGGGTTCCATGCCTCCGTCAACGATCAAGCGGGCGGATGTGGCGCCCTCGACCTTCCACCGCCACGCATCCATAAAAGCAACGTTGACAGACGGCCGGGCGCCCAACGCCTGCGTGTAGGCGGGGAACATACCGTCGGCAAGCGGCGTGGTTCCCGGGTAGCGGATGTCAACGATGAGCAGGAACGCAGGCTCCACGTCCATCAGGTGCCGGTAGTGCTCTCGCGACTCGATATGCGTACCCAAATGGACGACCGCCTTGCCCCGCAGGTGTGAGAGGTCAGACCGCTGATAGTCGGTAGGGGCTTCGAAGAACACAATGGGCGCTTCAACCGGCATACCCTGCGTCCCGGGAGTGCTGCTGAACAGCGAACACGCAAACTCGTGCCACGACCCGGCGATGCACACCTCCAAGCGCTGCGACTGTACGCGCCGCACGTTGACCGGAAACGTCTCCACCGCCACATCCGCGCCGGTGGCCCGGAACTCGTCCGCCACATACTCGCAAGCCGCCGTTTCCTCAGCAGTCCCCGCAAGGCGGACGCCGATGTCACACGTCAGGCGCCGCAAATGTCGTTCGAGATGGCCCTCTGAAATCCGTTCCACTTCGCCTCCCTACACCGGTTTGTCTACCCGACACCCGCCACCCGTCACTCACCGCCCCCTACCCCTTCAGGCCGGTGGTCACAACGCCCTCGATAAAGTACCGTTGGAACGCGAAAAAGACGATCAGCACCGGCAGCGTGATGACCGTACTCGCCGCCATCACCTGCGTGATATCCGTTCCCCATGCGTTCTGGAAACTCACGAGGCCCAACGCGAGGGTTCGTTTGTCCAGGCTGTTCAGATAGATGAGCGGTCCCATGAAGTCGTTCCACGCCCCTACGAAGGCGAACAGCGACACCGTTACGAGGACGGGAGTCGCCAGCGGCAGCATGATGCGCCAGTAGATGGTCCACGTGCCGCATCCGTCGATGCGTGCCGCGTCCTCCAGGTCGTTGGGCAGGGTCAGAAAGAACTGGCGAATCAGGAAGATGAATGTGGCGCTGCCGAAGAAGGCGGGCACGATCAGCGGCAGAAGCGTATCGTACCAGCCCAGGCTGCGGAAAATGATGAACGCCGGTATCATGGTCACCTGGCCGGGCAGCATCAGCGTGGCGAGAACGAGTATGAACAGCGCTTCCTTCCGCGGGGCGCGCAGCCGGGCGAATGCAAACGCCGCCATAGAGGAGGTCAGTACCAGACCGATGACGCTGAGAACTGTGATGACAAGCGTGTTGCCGAGATACGAGGGCCACGGCGCCCCCGCATACGCGTCCACGTACCCCTTCACGGTCACGGGGTTCGGCCACAGGTGAATCCCCGGCTCCGCGACCGTTTCCGCCAGCTTGAACGACGTGCTCAGCATCCACGCGAACGGAAACGCCAGGGCCAGCGTCCCCGCGAGGAGCAGCGCGTAATACCACCGGGGCGCGGAGTCATCGAAACGGACCTTCTTCATTTCGATGTCCCTCCTTCGTAATAAACCCAGCGCTTCGCCCCGACGAAATTGATGAGCGTGATGACAAGCACTATCACAAAGAGCACCCACGCCATCGCGCTGGCGTATCCGATCTTCAGCCACTGGAACGCATTATTGAACAGGTAGAGAACGTAGAAAAGCAGGCTGTCTTCCGGTGCGCCGGTCCCCGCGGTCATTACGTAGGCCTGGGTGAAGACCTGGAAGCTGCCGATAATACCCATCACCAACTGATAGAAGATCACGGGCGTCAGCAGCGGCAGCGTAATGTGCCGGAAGCGGCGCCACCCGCGGGCGCCGTCCAGTTCGGCCGCCTCGTACAGCTGAACCGGAATCCCCTGCAGGCCCGCCAGGTAGATGAGCATTGCGCCGCCGACGCCCCAGATCGACATGATGACGAGAGCGGGCTTGGACCAGACCGGATCGGAGAGCCAGCCCGGTGGGTCTGTGACGAGCGGCAGCCAGTGAAGGCCGTTCGATAGCGCCGGTCGGATCGGAAGCATGAGAAACTTGTTCAGAAGGCCGGTCGTCGGATTGAACAACTCCTTCCACAGGAGCGCGGTGGCGACACCCGATACCACCACGGGCAGATAGAACAGCGTGCGGAAGACGCGGATGCCGGGCAGTTTCAGGTTCAGCAGCATCGCCGTCGCGAGTCCGGCCACGACCGCCATCGGCACGGCCATCACCGAGTAGACGGCCGTGTTGGCGAGGGCTTTGAGAAATCTCGGGTCGTTAGTGAACAGGTCCGTGTAGTTGCGAATGCCAACCCAACGGCCCGGGGTAAGCACATCCCACTTGCTGAAGCTCAGGGCCAGCGACGCGGACACGGCGCCGAACGTCAGGAGCAGAAAGCCGATGAGCCACGGAGCCAGGAAACCGTAGAATTCCAGCGCTTCCCGCCTGTCCCGTTTGGAATGCCGCGTGGCCCTGCCCACGCCCGCCGTAACGCCGCCGATCATCAGGGCCAACACCATGCCAAGGAATCCCAGGACCCTCGTCCACCGAATGGCCGGGAAGGCGGACATGTCCTCATTGCTGCGAGAGAGGATGCGTTCGCAGTCATGGGCCGCCGCATTAAGCGCCTGTTCCGGCGTCTTTTTGTGCTTGAACGCCAGCTCAATCTGCCGGTCAATCGCGTCCTGCATCTCCATGTAACCCGGGACGACCGGGATGCTCCTGCCGTACGGCAGTTCGCGCACGAAAGGCCCCAGCAGCGGATCGTTCGTGTAAGACGGGTCTGTCGCGGCCGAGATACGGGCGGGAAGGCGCCCGCTTTGGGCGCAAACGGCCAGAAGCTGTTCCTTCGCGGAGGCGTACTTGATGAACTCCCACGCGGCCTCTCTGTGCCGGCTGCCCCTCGGAATCACGAGGGAGTTGCCCACAACCTCAATCACGTGATCGCGGCTCGTCGGGACGGAGGTTACGCCATAGTCGAGGTTAGGGAAGTACCGCTTCAGGTCCGGGATGCGAAACGGGCTGTCCAGGCGCATCGCGACCTTCTGCATGCCGAACGAGTCGGAAGCGGCGCCCGAGAACTGCGCGCCGAACGCATTCAGCGCATCGTAGTTCCCGCACATCGTGTCCATCGTTTCCACCCAGTAGGCGAGGGTCCGGACGCCAACCGGGGACTGGAAAGCGGGGTGCCGGGCGTCTCGCGAGAGCAGGTCCCCGCCGCTCTCCCACAGGTATTCGCGGAAATTGCTCACCTCCGCGTAGCCCAGTTGAGTCAGCCGTCCGGCGCTGTCCTTCTTCGTCAGGCGGAGGGAATACTGGCGCAGCTCATCCCACGTCCGGGGCGGCCGGTTCGGATCCAGGCCTGCCTCGCGAAACATCCGCTTGTTATACAGGAGGGCCTGGGGGGACAGCACCCAGGGCAAGCCGTACAGCTTCCCGTTATATGTGTTCTGGGCGACGGATACAGGGTAGAACGCGCGCAAATCCACGCCGTCGCGCGCAGCGAGCCGGTCGATGCGCTCCAGGCCCTCGCGGGCCATCAGTTCTCCGCCCAGGTCCGTGTAGAACCGCACGACATCCGGGGGAACGCCTCCCGCAACGCTCAGCAGCATCTTCTGTTGAATCTGCTGCATCGGCATCAGCATCCCGCGCACTCTGATGGTAGGGTGGGATGCATTGAACCGGGCGACCATCGCGTCGATCGCGATTTTCTCGTCGTGGCTTGCGCCGAACCAGAACACCACGTCCTCGGCTGCGCGCGCGGGGATCGCGCCCAACAACAGGGCCAGAACTAACGCACAAAAGGGATTTCTCACGCTTGTACGGTAACCCCGCGCCGGCCCGACCGTCAAACTCAACCGGCTATCGTGATTGAAGGACCACCCGATGCGGCAGCGATCTCACCCACGGTGGCGCACGGTCGTCCACGCTCCACGAGCGCGGAGAGCAGGGCCTCGTGGCGTTCCGGCGATACAGCCATCAGCAGACCGCCGGACGTCTGCGGGTCGCAGAGAGACATGACCGTCGTTTCGGTCACGCCGTCATCGATGGAGAGGTGGCCCGCGAGGAATTCGCGAGTCGCGTACGCCCCGCCCGGGAAGCCTGAGGTCTCCGCTAGCGAGGTGAATCCGGTGTAGTACGGCACGTTGTACGTGTAAACGATCGCCGAGACGCCCGAACCGGACGCCATTTCCCACAGGTGGCCGAGAAGGCCAAACCCCGTGACGTCGGTGGCCGCGTTCACTCCAACTTCCATCATGGCTTCGGACGCGGCTCGATTCAGAGTCGCCATACCGTCTGTCACGGTCCGCACCACATCCGCTGGCGCCAGGCCGCCTCGAAGTGCCGTCGTGATAACGCCCGCGCCAAGGGGCTTGGTGAGGACCAGGCGATCGCCCGGCTGCGCTCCGACGTTGCGAACGATCCTGTCCGGGTGGATCGTTCCCGTGATGGCGAGGCCGAATTTGATCTCGTCATCTTTCACGGAATGCCCGCCGACCACCGCAACGCCGGCCTCCGCGGCCTTATCCGCCCCACCCCGGATGATCTCCGTGATGATGGTTGGATCGACGTTCGCCGGCTGGCAGCAGAGGATGTTGAGAGCGGTTCGTGGCGTGCCACCCATCGCGTACACATCGCTCAGCGCATTGGCCGCCGCCACCTGACCGAAATCGTACGGATCGTCGAGGATCGGCGTGAAGAAATCGACCGTGTTGACGAGCGCCAGGTCGGGCGCGATGCGGTACACCCCGGCGTCATCCGCGGTATTTGTGCCAACCAGCAGATTGGGGTCTACGTTCTCAGGCAGGCCGTGAAGTAGTTTACGCAGATCGGCCAGGCCGATCTTGCTCGCGCAGCCACCACACGGCGCCAGACTGGTCAATCGAAAGGGATCGTTGTTGGACATAGCACCTCCAATAAGGCACCGGTAGTGTCGGCGTCCCCGCCGACATCGCCCACGGTAGTGTCGGCGTCCTCGCCGACAAACGAAATGCAACGCCACGGTAACGTCGGCGTCCTCGCCGACATCGGTTCTGGTTTGTCGGCGTCCTCGCCGACAAACGAAATGCAACACCAAGGTAACGTCGGCGTCCTCGCCGACAAACAATTTCCGACCGTGTCGGCGGGGACGCCGACACTACCGTGAATACCGGCACGCTGATAATCCCGCGTAAACGGGACTTGGACGCTATCCAACCGGGCAGTTCGGGTACACCCACGGGTACCCCACAATATCGGGCCATCGCCTCTTTGGATTGCCGGCGACGTAGGCCGTCTTCTCCCGGTATTCGGCCTCGTCGCGAACTATCCTGTCGTAATAGTCCTTCTGCCAGATCGGCGGCTGGCGGCCGGCCTTAGCCAACAGGTGCGCGGTATATGATTTCCAGTCATGGACTATTCATTGAAGGGACCACTCAGCCGAAGGGCAGATCACCACATGTACGTGATCGTCCATGACGACGTACGCATGTAGCTCATACCGGGCTCCGTCGAGCGAGGAGATCGATGCGGCAACTATCTGCCGTTCTGCGTTCGACATCACCGGCTGACCGCTGGTAAGATTCCAGGTGACGAAGTACACAGCGCCATCCAAACGCCAATGCGGGAGCGCTCGTGGGCGGTATATATGGAACGACTCGTCCATTGAAAGTCAGGGGTGAGCCCAAAGTCCGACGCCGGCAACATCCCCCACGGTAGTGTCGGCGTCCTCGCCGACATACGATTGCATCATCCACGGCGGCGGCGGCGTCCTCGCCGACATACGATACCATCATCCACAACGTCGACGGCGTCCTCGCCGACACACGATGGCATTATCCACGACGCCCGCGTCCCCACCAACACACGATGGCATCACCCCCAAATCGGATGCGGCCACACCTCGGCTTCGGCGCCGCCTAAAGCTCGTGTTCTTTGTGGCCTTCGGCTTCCAGCACGGACTCGGCCACATACAACGGCGCCTTTGTGCGGACCGCAATGGCGATCGCGTCGCTGGGGCGGCAGTCCACATCAATGGACTTACCATCATCCGCATTGGTCAGCGAGAGTTTTGCGTAGTAGATGCCGTTGTACTCGTCGTCAACGGTCACCCGGTCCACGCTCCAGCCCAGTCGGTCGATGATGACGCATGCGAGGTCGTGCGTCAGGGGCCGGTTGAAAGCCCGCCCCTCGATCGCCATCGATATGCTGTACGCCTCGTGCTGCCCGATGTATATGCGGAGATTGCGGTCGCGGTTGTCCTGAACGGCAACAAAGTACGCGGCCTGGCCGTCGTGGGTGTGCTGCTCGTACACGCCGACGATGTGGACCTCTTTTTCGTTCAGCGCGCGCGGACGTCCGCTCTCATCCTCGGCCTCCTGGCCCGGATCAAGCGGAACGGCATCGCCGAAGAGATTCTCCAGGTTGAAGTCAAATGGCTGACCTGTGAACTCCACGCCGAACTCGTCGCCCCCCGGATTGTCCCAGTCTCGTTCGCTCATGACGAGCCTCCCAGCAGACATTGGACGCGACCGGCGTCCCTGCATGTCATGTTATCCCCCCGAGGGCTGGAACGCACGCCTACATGTCAACGTTTTTTACGGTTTTGTTGATGATCTGCAGGAATTCGCGATTGTTCTTGGTATTGCGGATGCGATCGAGCAGCAACTCGGTCGCTTCGATCGTTCCAAGGGCCGCCAACACGCGGTGCAGAGCCCACACCTGCTTGAGTTCCTCGTCCGGGAAGAGCAGTTCCTCGTGACGTGTTCCGGAACGTTTGACGTCGATGGCCGGGAAAATGCGGCGCTCCTGCAGGGTTCTGTCCAGAACCAGTTCCAGGTTGCCGGTTCCCTTGAACTCCTCGAAGATGATATCGTCCATGCGCGAGCCGGTTTCGACAAGCGCGGTGGCGATGATCGTGAGGCTTCCGCCCTCTTCGATGTTTCGCGCCGCCCCAAAGAACCGCTTCGGGCGGTAGATGGCCGCCGGGTCGAGGCCGCCCTGCAGCGTCCGTCCGGACGGGTTCACCGTCAGGTTGCTCGCGCGGGCGAGACGCGTCAGGCTGTCGAGCAGCACAACAACGTCCTTCTTGCTCTCCACCAGGCGCTTCGCCTGTTCCAGCACCATGTCGGCCACGCGCATGTGATTCTCGGGTTGCTGATCGAACGTCGACGCGACGACGTGTCCCTTCACTGCGCGACGGATGTCGGTGACTTCCTCGGGGCGCTCATCGATTAACAGGACGATGAGGTCGCATTCGGGGTTGTTCGTCGTGATGCTGTTGGCGATCGTTTTGAGAATCGTCGTCTTGCCGGCTTTGGGCGGAGCGACAATCAAGCCGCGCTGCCCTTTGCCGAGCGGCGAAATGAGGTCGATGATCCGGGCCGCCAGGTCGTTTGTGCCTGTTTCCAACTGCAGGCGCTCATCGGGGTAGATGGCGGTGAGCTGGTCGAAGTCCTTCCGGCGCTTTGCGTCCTCAGGGTTCAGGCCATTTACAGCCAATACCCTCAGCAGGCCATGGTACTTCTCATTGTCCTTCGGAGGACGTACCTGCCCCTTAACGAAATCACCGGTACGCAGCCCGAATCGCTTGATCTGCGATTGGGAGACGTAGATGTCATTGCTGGTGGGGTCAAATCCGTGTTGACGGAGGAAACCCCAGCCGTCCGAGAGAATCTCAAGTGAGCCGGACCCCAGGATGAGGCCGCTCTTTTCGGTCTCGCGTTCCATGATCTGGAACACAAGATCCTGTTTCGTCAGGTCCTCCACGTCCTCGATGTTCAGTTCTTTCGCTACGGACAACAACTCAGTGATGTCTTTTGCTTCGAGTTCAGCGAGTTCCATGCTGGTGTCTTCCCCTCCCTTGGGAGGCCTTTGTTGGGTTGGTCTACGTGCCGCCATATATCTCCGGTTTCAACACGCCGATGCAGGGCAGGCCGCGGTATCGTTGATCGTAATCAAGACCGTAGCCCACAACGAATTCGTCCGGGACCGAAAACCCACAGTACTTCACGGCGATTTCCACTTCGCGCCGGCTCGGTTTTTCTAGAAGGGTGCAGATGTTGAGGGATGCCGGTTTCCGGGCTTCCATCAGTTGAAGCATGTAATTGAGTGTCCTGCCGCTGTCGATGATATCTTCAACGACCAGCAGGTGCCTGCCTGTGACGCTTTCCTCGAGGTCCTTGGTCAATCGTACGATCCCGGACGTCTTGGTGGAGGCCCCATAGGACTCGAATGCCATAAAATCCACGGAGCACGGTATGCTCACCGCACGCATGATATCCCCGATGAAAATGAACGCGCCCCGCAGGACACCCAGCATCGTGAATTCGCGCCCGGCGTAATCCGACGATATCTGTGCCGCCAGTTCCTCGACCCGCGCCCTGACCTGCTCGGCGGAAAACATCACGTAGGCCAGGTCGTCTTCTTCGGTTCTCTGGATCAATGACATAACGTTTGACTTTGGGAGGAATGTCCGCGGTTGCACAAATCTGCAATCGCAGCCTACTCCCACTCGATGGTGGCCGGCGGTTTGCTGGTGACGTCATACACCACACGGTTGACGCCGCGCACCTCGTTGATGATGCGGCTGCTGATACGTTCGAGCACATCGTACGGAAGACGCGCCCAGTTTGCGGTCATCGCATCGTCACTCGTAACCGCGCGCACCGCGATCGGGTAGTCATAGGTCCGGGCGTCACCCATCACCCCCACGCTGCGGATCGGCAGCAAAACCGCGAAAACCTGCCACAGTTCCCTGTACAGCCCCGCCTTCCGGATCTCATCCGTGACGATCGCGTCCGCGTCCTGAAGTATCTCAACCCTGTCCTTGGTCACTTCGCCGATGATGCGGACGGCCAGTCCCGGCCCCGGGAACGGGTGCCGCCAAACCAGGTCGGAGTGGAGGCCAAGCTCCTCGCCAACGCCGCGCACCTCGTCCTTGAAGAGGTAACGGAGCGGCTCAAGCAGTTTGAAATGCATCCGCTCCGGCAGGCCGCCAACGTTGTGGTGGCTCTTGATCATCGCGGACTTGCCGAGGCCGCTTTCGATGACGTCCGGATAGACAGTCCCCTGCGCCAGGAAATCAATCTGCCCAAGTTTGAGCGCCTCTTCCTCGAAAACGCGGATGAACTCTTCGCCGATGATCAGCCGTTTACGCTCCGGATCCTCAACGCCGGCCAATCGGCGAAAGAACCGCTCCCGCGCGTTCACGTACACCAGGCGTCCGTGCAGATGCTCGCTGAACATCTCGGAGACTCTGTCACCCTCTCCCTTGCGCATCAGCCCATGGTCCACGAATATGCAGGTCAGCTGCTCTCCGACAGCGCGGTGAACGAGGGCCGCGACCACGGATGAATCCACCCCGCCGCTCAGGCCGCAGACCACCCGGGAATCGCCCACCTTCTCCCGGATGTCGCGAAGCGCCGAGTCCACGAACGAATCCATGGTCCAGTTGCCGTCGCACCCTGCCACGTTCAGGAGGAAATTGACGAGAACGTCCTGTCCCCACGGCGTGTGAACGACTTCCGGATGGAACTGAACACCGTGCAGGCGGCGCACGGGGTCCATCATCGCGGCTATCGGGGTTGTAGCGGTAGAGGCGGTGATCTCGAACCCTTCCGGCGCGCCGGTCACGTGGTCACCGTGGCTCATCCAGCCCACAAGGTTGCGGTCGAGGCCGGCAAACAGCGGATCGTCCGCGATCACGTGCAGTTCGGTGCGGCCAAACTCCTTGCGCTCCGACGGCGTCACCTGCCCCCCGAGCTCGAACGCCATCAGCTGCATTCCGTAGCAAATACCCAGCACGGGTATACCAAGTTCAAATACAGCCGGATCGCAGTGCGGGGCGCCGGGTTCATAGACGCTCGAGGGGCCACCTGTGAGAACCAGCGCTTTCGGGTGACGGGCGCGAATTTCCTCCGCGGGTGTATCGTGTGCGATCACCTCGCAGAAGACGCGTGCTTCACGGATGCGTCTGGCAATCAGGTGGCCGTATTGAGCGCCAAAATCTAGTACGAGGACGGTATCCATGAGTGATTGACAGTCGGAACGAAATCAGGAGATGGCCCGCGATCGGAGAGAGGTAAGGCACCTTGCGCCTTCATCCTCGACGGATCGGGGCGGGCAAACGCCGTTGAGTGATACCCAATCTTACGCGTCGGGAAACCAACGGCGGACAACCGCGGGCTATTCCGGGGAGCGGCCCTGCGGGCACACCCCTCCGAACGCCGAAATATGTTTCAAAAATACGGGCTCAGTGAGCTCAGGCGATCTGCGGTTCGCGAGCGGTTCGGAGGCCCGCTTCGATCTCCGTCAGTTTGCTTTGCGCGCGGGAAAGCATCCGCTGCGCATCTGCGATCGGGTCATCGGGATTCTGATGCAGAGATTCGATTCGAGACAGCACAACGATCCCGCCGGCCACGAGGGCGGCGCCGGCGAGGATGTAAAGCCAGTTTATGTTCGAGCACCGCGTGTTTTCTGTCGCATTGGACATGGTAATCGCCGCTAGATCTTGTAAACCGTCGTCCCGCCGCCGAAATCATCCGTGCCGCTCTGGGAATCCAGAACTCGCTGAACGAAGTTGATGAGTTCAGTGGGCTGGAACGGCTTGGTCAGGTAGCAGTCTACGCCGGATGACCATCCCCTGAATACGTCCGCGTCCTGCGCTTTGGCGGTGAGCATGATCACAGGTATACTGGCGGTTTCCGGGTTCGCCTTCAGCTCGTTCAGGACCTGAAAGCCGTCCTTGCGCGGCATCATTACGTCACAGACGATGAGATCGGGGCGCTCCAGCGCAACTTTCTCCAGCGCCTCCTCACCATCGTAAGCAACCGTCACCTGATGGCCCTGGCGTTCCAGGTTGACTTGCACCAGGCGGGCAATGTGCCGCTCGTCATCCACCGCGAGTATTTTCGCCATTTACAATCTCCATCTTGAGCGGAATCAGCAGTCTGTGGGAAATGGCTGACAACCGGCCCCGCGCGTCTCCTGCGAGGCCCCGCCGTTCCAAGTATACAATTCCACACAAGCGCGCGTCAATCGGCGTGGCAGGCGCCTTGGCCCGCCACGCTTGGATCGCAGATTTGAACCGCTTCAAGCCCTCGGCTGATGCGCCGGACACAATGCGCGGCCATACCGCGCCGCACTGAAGTCCGCCTGCCCCTTTGTCAGCGGGCGCGAACACGTGCCGCACGTCGATGCTGCGCCGCCGCCCGGCAACGGCCCCGGAACCGGCCTCGATTCCACCCCGGCCGCCGGAGACTCCTGCCGGACGACCGGGGTGTCCACAAGCCGGTCGCGTTCGTCGAACTCGGGGGCAAACTGGGTGCCGTACCCGAGGACTCCCAACGCGCGGCCGATCGCGCCGGTTTCGGCCTTTTCAACGAAATCGCCGAAGTTTCGCGCGGTCTCCATCTTTGTGCCGGATGACATCAGACGGCCCTCGGAATTGTGGATGGCCGCCTGAAACACCGCGATCCCCTTCTCCACGTCCACCGAAACCGGGTGCGTGTCGATGCCCCAATCGGGGTGCTCGTCGCGGAACCAGACGAGACGATAAGCGACGGGCAGGTACTCGCGCCCGCCCTGAACCCGTATCAGATGCTTCTTGACGTTGAACGGCATACCGGCCTCCCTTCCCGATACGTCGGCGCGGATTGCGCCACTGGGAAGATGATACCACCGAACGCGCGTTCGTGTCAACCGTTCGTCACATAATATCGGCGCACCCCTCTTTGCACCGTTCCATCCGCATTCGTCCGGTCCACCTGGAGCCAATGACGGCCGTTCGCCTCTTTCGTTGTGTCCCACGCCCAGACGTATCCGGCCATGTTCCCAACCGCGCGCACTTCGCCATCAAGCGAATACACCACCGAGCGGATCGCGCCCTTCACTGACAGGGATACTACACCGCGGGCCGGCGTGTACACGCCGGTCGGTTCCTTCCCCGCGGCCTTTTCCCCCTTCGCCGCCTGGGCCAGGAGGTCCTCGGCGACACGCTGACTCCAACGCGGGAGGAGGATGCGCAGGCCGGTAAGCCCTTTGGTGATCGAACGATGGTCGCCCGAGCCCAGATACTTCGGAAGCCCCGCGGCGGAGAATGCCGTGTCGTCGCGGCCAACCATGGGTGGCAGCGGTTCCCAGGCGCCGCCGTCCACCTGCATCTCCACTCGGAAACCCGGTGCGGCATCGTCCCCGCGCCACAGGCCCAGCGCTCCGCCAAACAAGGGGAAAGTGCCCTCGAGCCCTTCTTCCCCGGCGACGGGCGCAACCCCCATCACCTGGGGCGCTCCCTCGGCCTGGTCTCGCACGTGGACCGCCGGCGAGATCTCGAAGCCTCCGCGCCGTTCCGGAGGGGCCCCCTCGGATACGTCCGAACGAACGACCGGGGCCGTCGAGACGGTTATCACACCGGGATGGTTGGTGTTAATAGCGCCGACGCCCGTGTAACTTGTACCGTCGAAACGGCCCACGCCCCGCAGCGGCTGGGATACCGTGCCGATGGTCTCGCGCCGGCCATCCGTGTACACCGCGGTCACCGGGCCGCCCTTATGGTTCTCGAACTGGATTTCCGCGGGCGAGTTGTCGGGCCACAGGCTTCTGATGAGCAATACGTCGCCTGCCACGGGCATATAGTCCGCCGGAAGCGGCATCGGAGCCGAGGCCGTTTCCAGGTAGACAGGGCTCCGTGCCAACGGCGCCCATTCCCGGAATAGGGACTCGCCGGCGCTGATGTCCGTCCGAATGCCGCTGTCTCCCGGAACGTGGCCCCCATAGAGGTCGGGGATAGCGGCGAACTGGCGCGGCACCAGCGATATCATCGGGCTGAACTCGCCGTCGGCGATGCGTATGCGGATACCGTGGACAGCCGTCGCCGCAACGGTGCCCGGAGCGGCCCATCGTCCGGCGCCGAAGCCGGGCGCCGTCCGGTTCGCGGGACGCAGCACCCGTCCCAGGGTCACCCATTTGCCATCGTCCCCCACGCGAACCTGTACCGGGCCGCTCACCGCGTTGTCTATGCGAACCCATACCGGCTGCGGTGCTGCCGGCGCCCGTGAGGCCAGGGCGAGCAGGGACAGAAGGGCCGGCCCCCAGGAACGACGAACGCTCACTCCTGAACCACCAGTTTCCAGTTCTGAGATCCAACGGCGGCCGGTTTGGCGGGCGCCGGCGGCAATACGGCGCGAACGTCCTTGATCCGGTTCAGCAGTTCGCCAACATCGTGCGGCGCGATGGCGGGGCGCGGGAATGCCTGTTCCAGGACGCCCCAGAGATTGTTCTGAAGGACGTAGACGAGGTCGAACAGCATGACGCCCTGGCTTTCCTGTAGCCCGGCCTGGATGGCCTGCATCAGGGGCGCCGGCCGCCCCACAAAATCGGAGACGCTGATGCTCGCATACACAAACGCCGCGTCGTTCACTACGGTGGTCGATACACCCGCCGCCGCCTCAACCGTTGCGTCGGGGTCGCGGCCGTTCTTGGCGGCGGTTGCGCGGTATGCCTCTGGGTAATAAGTGCCGGTACAGAGCCAGTCCATCAACGGGGCAAATCCGGTCTCGTAATACTTGTCCGTCATCCAGTCGTAGGCCGCGTCATATTCATCGCTCGCCCAGTTCACGCCCACCCCGTAGTAGACGGGGTACCAGGAGCCGACGTACACAGCGCATTTTGCGTCGGGCCTGGCGGTTCGGACGGCGGTCGTGGCTTCCTTGGCAAAGGCCTTCATATTTCGCGCGCGCCATTCCAGCCAGCGGCGATAGTACGGCCCGCGGGCGGCCTCCTGGGAGGGGTCTGTGGTGAATCCGTAGATATCGCCGGGCCAGTTCTGGATCCGTACCCCCGCCCACTTCTCGAATTCCTCCCGGGAGACAGCGGAGAAATCCGTCGACAGGCTGGAGTACCGCATCCGGTCGAATACGATGCCATCCACCGCGTAGTTGGTCGCGATCTCCTTCATCACGGAGAGCTCGTACGCCCTCGCCTCGGGGTTAATGGGATTGACGAAGACCGATACCCGCTCGCCGGGCGCCTTCTCGATCGGCGCCAGCCGATCGGATTCGTCCCATGAAACGGTAACGCCGGGGCGCAGGCGGTCCGCCATCCAGTCGGCGGCGGAGCCCAGCGCGACGAGCAGGAATCCGTCCTCCGGGATCGGAACGGACTGTTCATCCACCGCGTCGGCCGACATGACCGCCTCAACAACTCCGTTCGACACAACCGCATAGGTTTCGCCCGGTTTCACGCGGCGCGAGGTCCCGGACGCCGGTGTATACACCGCCATGCCGTCCGTGCCCGGAACATCGTCCGTCGCTGTAACCGGATACGCGCCATCCGGGGTGAGGATGCTGCGGTCGGCAACGTAACACATCGCCTGCCATTGCGGCTTTGTATAAGCCGGCCCGCGTCCGACGATCTTGTTGCCCTCGCTGAACACGTTTATCCCTGCGTACACCTTCAGGCCGCGTTTATGGCCTTCTTCCAGGGCCGTCGCCAGCAGATCGTATCGCGCGTCGTATTGCCTGCCCCGATACGTGACCAGGCGCGGTGCCACCTTGCTGGGGTAAAGCACTTCACCCACCAGAGGCTTCACGTCTACCACAACGGTGTTGATGTTCGCCTTTCGGCAGTGCTCCATCACCGCGGCGACTTTCGCCTGCGTATCGAGATTGTCGAGGTTCGCGGTACCGTCCATCCACATGACCCTCGCCTCGAGACCGGCGGCGCGCACGATCGCCTGAACGATCGCCGGCTTTGGCGTGGGCAATTGGGCCGCCGGACATCGCGCTGCGGACAAATTCGAGGCGAGGATCGCCGCGAGAACCCATCGCATCCCATTCACGGCTGTCGGTGTGTCACGCATGGACGATCAACGCCGCCGGATAAGAGCCGCCCGCCGCCGGCATCGTCACGAGCGTAACGGTTCTCGTCTGATGCGGAGCAAGGGTGAAGGTCGCCATCGGGACTTCGGCGGGCGGTATCGCCCGGCCGGTCTCCCTCAGAGAGCCTTCCACGAGCATAGCGGCGCGGGCTTCCCCCGCGCGCGGTTCGAAAAACACCTTCACAGAGGACCGCGTGGCGGTTGGGTTCACCAGTCGCAGCCTCACCGTATACAGGACCCCATAGTTGCCATCCAGTTTGAGGCCCGCCCCGTTCGAAACCGGCTGCTGGCCGATGGGAATGTATGTCCACTCGCCGCCAACGGTGTACGCAGCGTCCACCTTCAGATCGGGCGCCATCCATACCGTGTCGGCTTCTTTCTTCGCGCCGGACCCGGGCGTCTTGTCGTCAACGGCCTCCGCCATCGTGGTCAGGGACAGGCTGCCTCCGCCAAGCGGGCGCACGACGATGATGCCGCTCGCCGTTTCTCCCTCCCCCACCCTTCGATCAAACAACCGCCGCCTGCCATGGGCCGGAACCGTTACGATAATCCCCGCGCCGGCCTTCGTGCGTTTGAAGAACTTGAACGCGGCTTGATGGCCCACATAAACGGTATCCACCGCCGGATCGGCGGCCGCATCGACAATCTGGACGCGCGCGGCCCTATCCCCGAGGTTTCGAAGGTCGACCGCAAAAATCAGAGGTCCCTTCGCGGCGTTCTGGTGGTGATACAGAAGCCGGGCGGAAGTCGAGCGGCCAATCGCGTGGCGGAAGAGAATCTGAGGAGCGTCCACCGACTCCGGGTGGTTCGAGTAGAACAGCTCCACCTTCGGCGCGGGCGGCAGGGCTCTGCGATAGAACTCCAGCGGAATACGCGTGGCGACGGGCAGGTAGCCCGGGCCGGCCATCCGCACGCCCAGCGATGATCTCAGCGTTGATCCACGGGTCCATACTTGCGGAAGAATGGGCAGCGATTCCATCACCGCGAACGCGCCCGGTTCGAGCCGGGCGCCCCGCGAGGCTTCCGTGCCAATCAGCGTCGCCAGCAGGTCGCGTGGTACGGCGCTTCCGGTGACCTCGAGGCCGACGAGATGCGCGGCGCCGGCCCATTTCATCACCCGGAACGCCCGGGTCACCATCGCGCCATCGCGCCGGACGGTAAGGTACCCGTGCCCCGGCGTCACGCCGCGCAGAGAGATGGCGCCGCCCTTCAAGCGCGGTGAAACGATCCCTGACGGCTCCACGGCAACCTTGATCGCCCCCCGGCCGACGCCGCCGATTCGCAGCGATCTCACGGCGCCCGCCGGCACGGTCGTGCTCCCTTCGTTCAGAGTGAGCAGAGGAAGGCTCCAGGCGCGGGCAAACGCGGACGCCCACCGCCTGGCGAGGGACCGCCGCTTCATCTTCATGGGCTTCGCGTCGGACGATCCGGCGACGATGATGACGCCGCCGTTTGCCATAACCGCCCAGCCCCCCGACCCGCGTCCGGCTGAAAAGTGCACGGCGCGGCCCGATCTCGCAAGGCCGGCCAACCGGCGCAGCGCAACCTCCACCCGTTCGGAAGCCGACGATCCGCCTCTCGCCCGCAACACCGCCACGGGCTGGTAGTTAATGGTCAGCGCCACTCGCTTGCCGTGGCCCGAACTGCCTGTCTTCACCGGTTGACCCAGCGTGGAGGTGTTGGCCCACGAGAGGAAGGCGCATATCGCGAATACTGCTTTGGATAATCTCATTTCACTCTTTATCATAACGCCTTCTGAAAAATCGCTTAGCCCCATTCCGGCGGTTGCACCATATCCGGGGCGGCGCATATGATACCTATGTGAGACGCACCAAAATCATTTGCACTATCGGCCCCGCTACACGCGCTCCGGAACGCCTCCGGGCGCTTATCGACGCCGGTATGAACGTGGCCCGGCTGAATTTCTCCCACGGCGAATTCGCGGAACACGCGCAAACCATACGGGACATCCGGGCTCAGGCCGAGACGACGCAAGGCCCGATCGCCATCCTCCTGGACCTGCCCGGCCCGAAGATCCGTATCGGTGAAATCCAGGGCGGGACGGTGTGGCTGGAACGCGGCCAGGAATTCGTTCTGACCTCCCGAATGGTGTCAGGATCGGCGGACGAGGCGAGCCTCCCCAACCAGGAGGTGCGCAAAGCGGTAAAGCCCGGCGACAGCGTCTTCCTCGACGACGGCAGCATTCACCTCAAGGTATTGTCCACAAACGACACCGACATCCGGACGCGCGTTCTGGTTGGCGGCAATCTGTCTAGCCACAAGGGCGTTGCGGTTCCGGGCGTGCGGTTGGACATCGCGACGATCACCCAACGCGATCTGGATGCCCTTGCTTTCGGGGTAGAGCACGGCGTTGATTGGTTTGCCGCCTCGTTCGTGCGCTCCGCGGCGGACTTGAACACACTCAGGGCGCATCAGACTGCGCTTGGAGCGTCCATCCCCATCATCGCCAAAATCGAAAAGCACGAGGCGGTGTCGGACATTGACGCCATCATCGATGCCGCGGATGCTGTGATGGTCGCGCGGGGCGATCTGGGTGTGGATGTGGACATCTGGAGAGTCCCAACCATTCAAAAGGACATCATCCGGCGCTGCAACTGCGTCGGCAAACCGGTCATCACCGCAACGCAGATGCTGGAGTCGATGACCTACAATCCCCGGCCAACGCGCGCGGAAGTCACCGACGTTGCGAACGCCATCCTCGACGGCACCGACTGCGTCATGCTGAGCGGTGAAACCGCCATCGGAAAATACCCGACCGAAACCGTCGCGATGATGGTCGAAATCGCCCGCAACGTTGAAACCACGCTGGACTTCGGAGGAATCCTGAAGACGCGAATGGAAGACCAGGCCCATACCGTCACGGACTCCATCAGCGCCGCCACCGTCGTGGTGGCCGGGCATCTGAATGCCGCGGCCATTCTGACCGCCACCTCTTCCGGGAGCACGGCGCGCATGATCTCCAGGTACCGGCCCAAATCGCCAATAATCGGAGTGACCACGCAACCCGAAACCTATCGCCGCCTTGCCCTGAGCTGGGGCGTCAACCCCGTTCTTGCGCCGATGGCCGATTCGATCGAAGGCACACTAGACGCAAGTTTCAACAGCGCTCGGGACGCCGGACTCGTCAGCCCGGGAGACATAGTCGTCCTGACCGGTGGACTGCCCGTAGGCGTTCCCGGTAATACTAATCTCATACGAGTCGCCACGGTTGAAGAAGCGGGAGGGTAAACTGTGAGCACATACGGCGTTCGTTCCTCGTCCAAATCACGAAGACGGCGCGGGCTGACCTGGGAACGGGTCGGTTTCGCGTTCGCCCGCCTCGCTTTGGCCGCCGTCGGCCTCAGCCTCACTCTCCTGATCGCGTCCAAGCTGTCCCACCCTTATCTCCTTCACTGGAGTGAAAACCGAAGCGTGGCGGAGGACAGGCAGCGCCGCGACAGCCTGTTGGCGGACAACGAGCGATTGAAGCGCCGGCGAATCCACCTGAAGACCCCCGCCGGCGAAATCGCGCAGTCGCGAAGCCTCGGCTACCACTTCCCGGACGAGCATCCGGTGCGCGTTCAGGAACAGGCCCCGGCGCCCGCAACGCCGTAAACATACGCCCGAAGCGCGTGAAGGCCCGCCGCCCCCGGAACACTCCGGGCGCGGCGGGCCTTCTTAATGCGACGTGTCCGCCGTTACGGGATGGTCACCTTCGTCGTCGCCGACGCGTAGTTATCGGCTTCGTCCGTTGCCTTGACCTCGATCGTATGCTCCCCCTTGGTGAGAGCGTCCGTGACGATCCGCCAGCCCTCGTTGGGGCTGTCGAAGATGCCATCCGTCGCGATGGCGCTCATCCACGTCCCCTTGTCCACCCGATAAGAAACACGGATGATATCGGCAATAGCTGTAGAGCTCTCACCATCAAGGGCGACGGTCAGGTCAGGCCCGATTTTCGTGTCCTTCTCGGTGATCGTCACCTTCGGCTTGGTATTGACGATCCTCACGGCCGCGGACAGGTCCTCGTCGGAGAGCGGGTTCGCCGGATTGCTGGCCTTGTCGGAAGCCACCACCTTCAGGCGATAGACGCCATCGGGGGTCGTTGTCGTATCCCAGGCGTAGGTGCTTTTCGTAAGGTTGTCCCCGCCTGTTTTGTCGTCCGGTATCACGTCTTTGGCGGATGCCTTCAACGCCGAATCCGCCGTCTGCTGGATCGCAGACTTTACATCCGGTGAGAGGTCCGGGTATTTGTCGAGTTCGGCGCTCACCTGTTTCATCGTCTCGACGTTGCGGGCTTCCTTTTTCGCTTTAGCCGCCGCGTCGTCCGCGGGGGGAGCCGGCGTTACATCCTTCGGCGCGGGCGTGGCCGCGGCGTCCTTCGTCTCGACCGCCGTGTTCAGCGTTTTCCACGTTGCGCCATCGTCGCCGGATGCGTACAGCGTATAGTTGAGTTGGTCCGAATCCGGATCGGATCCCGTCCATTTGACCGTCTTCTTGCCGCTCCACACGTCCGCCTCTTTGGGGTCGGTGAACTTGACGGTTGGCGGCCGGTTGTCGGTGAGGTAGCGTATCGATGCCCAGCGCAATATCGGACTGGAGCCATCGGGAGCCGGCTTGAATGTAGCTCTGTACTGAATGAAGCGGGCGGCCGCGCTCGTAATCGGCGAGCCGAGGGAGTTCGTCAACGGCGCGGACCACGCGCTCCAGGTCTTATCCGGCTGCGCGACGCTGCCGGTACGCGTTTCCATGGAAAGTGATGCGCCCTGCGGCACATTCGCCTGCCATTCCATCCTGCCCCAGACAGCTCTCGGGTCCGCATCGTGAACCGGGCTCAAATACGTACCGTTCTTCGCGGTATCCACCCGGTAAAGGACTCCCGTATTCGCGCTGCCGGCGCGGAGGGAACCGTCCGGCGCGGATGCCAGGGCCACCAGTTGGTTCTGGTCATCGTTATCGAGGGTCGTCACCGTCTTGTCCGGCGCGATGCGATACAGTTTCTTGCCACCGGCAGCGTACAACACCCCGTCCGGCAGAGCGACGAGAGAGAGCACGGTGTTGTCAGGCTTCTCGATCAGCGCCTCCGCGCGCCCGTTCGCCAGCACCCGGTAGACCTTGCCGGCCGGGGACGTGGCAGCGTAAACCGTGCCCGCCGCGTCCGAGGCTACCGCGTTTACGTTCGCTTCGGGCGCATCATAAACCACTCGCGTATCACCCTTCGGGGAGATGCTATACACCACCCCGTCCGGTGACGTTCCGGCGAGGAGCGAGCCGTCCGCCTTGAGGGCGAGAGACAGCACATTCGTCTCGGGGAGCGTGCACAATTCCCTGCCCTTGCCGTCCGGAGCGACCGCGAACACTTTTCCATGCGGGCCGGTGGCCGCGTAAAGCGTCCCGTCTGCGCTCACCGCCAACGCGAACACGAAGCGCTCTTTGGTCTCGAAGAAGGTGGTCGCCTTCCCATCCGGCCCGACACTGAGGACCAGGCCGTTCGGGCTCGTGCCGGCGAAGACGCGGCCTTGAGGCCCGTGCGCCAGGCTGTGCACTTCCAGTTCATCCGTATCCGCAAACAAGGCCGTCTTGCCGTCCGCCGCAACGCGGAGGATCTCGCCGCCGTGCCCGGTACCGATCAGCGTTGAGCCATCCGCCATGGGAAGGACCGACCACACGTACGGACGTTTCACATCCGCCACCGCGACGAGTTTCGGCGTCAGCATGACATCGCCCGTGCTGGAAACGGATACGCCGGTCACTTCGCCGGTCTCGAACTGCGTCTTGGTCGCCTGCTTCCACACCGACGCAAGGCGGCCGGGCCCTTTGCCGTCCTTGTCGGCATCAGACTCTGCCGGCTTGGCGTCGGCTGGTTTGGCATCGGCCGGCTTACCGTCGGCCGGTTTGGCGTCCGCGGGCTTGGCATCCGCGGGCTTGGCATCCGACGGCTTCGGGGTTTCCTTGCCGGGCGCTTTCGGGGCGTCCGCGTACCGATACAGCCCTCTGAGGCCGAACTCCGCGAGGGCGGGTTCCGGGTCGGATCCAAAGGTCGCGGCGCTTGTATCGGATGAATCATCGGACGAGTCCGACGCCGATGCCACCGTGGTGGTGGTTGTCGTCGTTGCCGCCGTGCCGGCCTTTTCCACCGCGTTCTTGCGCTCGATGTTCACGACTAGCATCTGCTGGCCGCTGAGGACGTAGGGAACGCGCTCCGTAAGGCGCAGTTCGTCGCGCTCCAACCGAGTGCTGCTCGATTTCGTCGATTTCATCACATCGGCGATCGAGTCCGGAAGCCCGCTCAATCGCTGGCCTTCGACCGTCACAACGGTGCCGGGCATCAGCACGCGCAGGCCGAGATCGTCATTCCGTTCGCGCTCGACGAATTTGGCCATCAGCTGCTTCACGTTCGCCACCGACGCCGTTGCGCCCGCTCCAACCGCGGGCGTTCCCAGCGAAATCCTCCCATAGCCGGTCTGTCCGCCGAAAACGACAATCTGGGCCTGACCGTTGGCGGCGTTCTCGGGGATCTTCAACTTAAGGGTGTGCGTCTCCAGCGGTTTCAGGTACGGCTTGATGACCGCCTGCACGGTGATCGTCTCCCCGGGCTCCACTTTGTCCCGCTCGATCCACGCCCGCTCCACGGTCGCCGTGTTGTGCCCGTTATGGATATCAACGGTCATGTCCACGTTCTTCACGAGGACGGGCTGGAACGGGTTTCGGCTGAGAAGCGCCATCGCGTCCAGCACGTCGGCCGTCGCCGCGGTGCCGATCGAGCCGGGGTCATAGACGACGTTCGATCGCGTGATCGGAGGCATGCCCACCGGATAGACAACCATTTTTACGGTGGCCATCGCGTCTCCGGGAAAAGCCCGGAGGCGGTCGACTACTTCCTGGGTTCCGGAAACCACCAGGCCCGGAGTCAGCACCGGGTGATTGACCATACGCATATGAAAGTCGCGCCGCCGGCCGGTGTCCCGGTCCGTCACGTGAACTGTTAGTGGAATCATGTGCGGCAGGCGATGCACGAGTCCCCCAACGGAAAACGGCTGGTCCTGCTGGATCGTCGCGACCGTCTGGATGGGGCTTCCCATCTTGTAGGAGCGCACATTACTGCTGAAAACGTCGTGGATATACGCCGTGCTCGCCGGGTATTCGGTGGGGCCGAGTTGCAGGAACGGGTGCCCGAAAGCGAGGATCTTATCGCCGCGGCGATACGTCACGGTGCCGATCGCCGTCACGTCGACATCGCCCTGCATCAGCGAAACGGCGATGGCCGCGCCGGGTCCCAGGGATGCGCCCTTCGTAAAGCTGGCGGGCGTCTCGCCTCCCCCGCCGGCCGCGCCCGGGCCCGCCATGGCGGATATGCCGTACGGCTTCAGCCAATCGTTCAGCCTGCCGAGGCTGCGCGTGCCGAAACCCGAAGCGAACACCGGCAGAAGGCGCGCCGAAGACATCGCGGGCAATTCAGCATAGGTGCTGTCACCCGCGCCGGTCGGGAGCACAAACGGAAATGAAGGCTTGTCCGGAAGCCGGGGGTCCAGGGAGTCCACCATATCCTCGATGGGAGTGATCATCCCTATCGGTTCTTTCGGCGTGCTGTCCCCGTACGCTACGGCTCCCAGAAGGCGGCCGTTTATGTAGACGGGAGAACCGCTCATGCCCGCAATGATATTCGCGCGGCGCTTCGTAATCGGGCCGCCGGACATCATGACCAGGACCAGGGGCCGGCCGGAATTCTGCTGCGGCATGACGGAAATCACCCGCACCTGGAACTTCTCGATCTTCACACCCTTGAATACCGTGAGGCCATACCCAACCATTCCCGGGCGTACCTGGCTGACAGGGAAGTACTCCTTGGGATCGAGTTTGAACCCAGCGAGGACGGAAGAAGCCGAACCGGCCAAAACCGCCGCCATTGCAGCAACGAGCGTTAGTCTCCGCATCCAATATCTCCTTAGGGCGCCGTGACACTCAACGGCGGGCACGAATGCCCGCCTCATTGAAGTTTGCACGTGTCAATTGCTTCCATTATATCATCCACGATCCCTGTACGCAGTGTTCGCGAATTCACCCGCGCCTAGACAACGCATTTAACGGCGTCTTACACTGGACGTGGGCGCCGGCACAGGGCCGTCGCGGTGCTGTGCGGGGGTGATCATGCACTTCAGACGATTCGGCAAGACCGAGGAGATGCTGTCCGTTTTTTCGTTTGGCGCGATGCGCTATCTGGAATCGGACGATAACGCGGTGGCTACCGCGTTGGCCGCGTTTGACGCGGGAATCAACCACCTGGAAACGGCGCGCGGCTACGGCGAGAGCGAGCGCATGCTTGGCCTCGCCCTCAAACACATACCGCGCGAAAAGGTCTATCTCGAAACCAAGATCGGCCCGACGGAAACCGCCGACGAGTTCCGCCGTTGCCTGGACGAGTCCTTCGAGCGGATGGGCGTCGACTATATCGACAATCTCGCGATCCACGGCATCAACACCCCGGAACTCCTGACGCAGGCAGTCCAGCCGGACGGCGCGCTCACCGCCCTGGAGGCGGCGAAGAGCGAAGGCATCATCGGTCACATCGGCTTCTCGACGCACGCTCCGCTGGACGTCATACTGGCTGCGATCGACACCCAGGCATTCGAATTTGTCAACCTCCATTACTACTACTTCAACCAGAGGAACTATCCGGCCATCCAAAGGGCGACCGAGCTGGATATGGGTGTGTTCATCATCTCGCCGACGGACAAAGGTGGACAGCTGTACAACCCGCCGGACAAACTGCGCCGGATGATGGCGCCCTGGACGCCCCTGCACTTCAACCACCGTTTCCTGCTGGCCAATCAGGACATTCACACGCTCAGCCTCGGCGCGGCCAAACCGGGTGAACTGGCGGAACACCTCGTTGTGCAGAACGATACCGGCTGGTTGACCAACGAGGAAAAAGCGTCGTTGGCGGCGCTCGACGCCGAGCCTTTACGGGTGCTGGGCAGCACCCTTTGCACCCAGTGCTTCGACTGTCTTCCGTGTCCAGAAGACATCCAGATACCGGAAGTCCTCAGATTGCGCACACTCGTCACCGCTTTCGACATGCTGGAGTTCGGCAAATGGCGATACAACATGTTCGGCGAAGGCGGTCACTGGTTTCCCGGTCAGCCGGCCGCCAAATGCACCGACTGTGGCGACTGCCTGCCGCGCTGCCCGATGAAACTCGACATCCCCGCCCTCCTGCGCGAGACCGATGCGCTGATTGCCGGCGAACCGGTGAAGCGCCTGTGGAACACGGAATGACGCGCCGTCGTGGTACAATGAAGGGGGAAGCGAGCAGCGCATAATTGCGTTGCGTCGCCGAAAGGAAACTCACATGAAACAATTCCTGATCGCCGGAGTGGCCGCCATCTCGTTGCTGCCCCTTTCGGCCGGCGCCAAACCGGTCGCCACGAAACAGTCCGGAATGAATGGCGTCCGCGCGGTTTTCGACGCCGCTTCCGGTAAGAGCACCGTCTACGGGGCTTGCATCCCCCTCACCTTCACCAAGGATGACGCGGGGAAGATGCTCGAATTGGTGGTGGACAGCCCCAAGCCCGTGGTTGTGGAGCTCTGGACCGGTGACATCCCGCGCGGGGCGGTCACCTGGGACAAGAACCGCAAATTCCTGGGCAACAGCGGCGCCAAGCCGGAGCTCAAACCTGATTTCAAGTGGATGATCGAGCCCGGAACCTACTCCGCGCTGGTGCTGGCGACGATGCCTCCCGGCCAGAAGCCGGACCCGTTCGTGATCTCGTGGGGCAAGGAAACCCGTGTTCCCACCGAACAGGACAAGAAGGAATGGGACAAGGCTGTTGCGAAATTCACCGTGTCCAGAATTCTGCAGGCGCAGGCCAAGCGCATTTTCGCCCCGAATTTCTCCACGATAGCAACCGACCACAACCCCGTCTCCCCGCAACAATATCGCGGCAAGGTCCTGCTTCTTCAGTTCACCACCGGCAACGATCAGGCGACGATGGATGACCTCGGCTTCAACTGGACAACCTACCAGCTCCACAACGCCGAGGGCTTCGATATGCTGAGCATCTACCTCGACTCGGATTCGGCCGCGTACACCGCCATCAACGATGAGCTGAAGATCGGCTGGCGCCAGATTTTCGATGCGTCCACGGCCAATGCGGCTATCGCCGAGAAATACGGTGTGGGGGAAACGCCTTACACCGTGCTCATCGACTCCGCCGGTCGAGTCGTCGCGCAGAACATCCATCGCGAAGCGCTCCGCAAGCTCACCTTGGCAACCCTCGCCGAAATGAAAGACCTCAGGGATGCGCTGAAGCTTGTGGACGACACACCGGACGGTACTGACGCAACGGGTTCAGCCTCCGCCGAAGCCAAGCCTGCCGATAGCGCCGGCAAGTAGCAGGGATTCCTGATGGTGCAATAAGAAAACCGGCCGGCCCAAATGGGCCGGCCGGTTTTTCTATTGCGCTATCGCGCATGTCCCTCTGCCGTACCGGTCACTCGCCTCCGGGCGGCAGAGAGGTCACACCCGGGATCTCCCTGCTTCGCCGTCCCAGCACGCCCAGCCAGCGGGAACGCGTGCCGGTCACCAGGTCGTCCATCAGCGAATACGTTACCGGAATCACCAGCAGCGTCAATACAGTGGACAGAACCAGTCCCCCGATCACGGCGACTGCCATTGGCGACCGCTGCTCGGAGCCTTTGCTCAACGCAAGGGCCGTGGGCATCATTCCGCCAATCATCGCAAACGTGGTCATCAGCACCGGCCGCAGCCTCGTTGGGCCCGCTTCCAGAATGGCGTCCCGCCGGCTCTTGCCGCGAGAGCGCAGGGTATTCGTGTAGTCGATGAGCAGGATGCCGTTCTTGGTTACCAGGCCAACCAGCATGATGATTCCGATCATGCTGATCATGCTGAACGTCTTATTCGTCACCATCAGGCCCAGCAGGGCGCCCACCAGCGCCTGCGGCAGGGCCAACCAGATGACGAATGGCGTCGTGAGGCTTTCGAACAAGGCTGCCATCAACATGTACACAAGAACCACCGCAAGCGCGAGAGCAGAGAACAGGAAGCCGAACGACTCCTGCATGATCTGCCCCATACCGCCGACGCCGATGTTCGAACTGCCCTTGTCGATCTGCTGGGCCGCGGCCGTCGCGGCCGCCTGAAGGTTGGCCTGCGCGTACCCTTGAGCGATGTTGGCATCCACCGATACGAGGCGCTGCCTGTCCTTGCGCTTGATTTCGTTTGGCGCGTTGCGCAGGGCGATGGTGGCGATGTCGTTCAGGTAGATCGGTTTACCGGCAACGTTGGCGACTACCAGGCTGCCCACTTCGCTGATGCTGTTCCGGTTCAGCTTATTGTACTGAACGCGGATGATGTACTCGTCTCCCCGCTCGCGGTATCTCGTGTCGGCGCCGCTGTCTCCGCTCCCCTGCAATGCGGTTCGAACGGCCGACCCGATCTGCGCAGCGCTGAGCCCCAGGTCCGCCGCCTTTCGTTCATCAACCGTGAACTGCATCTCAGGCTTGCCGACCTTCCAGGAGGACTCCAGGTCGGTGAGACCTTTGATCTTGGACATGGCGCCGACAAGCTGATTGGCGACGCGGACGTTCTGGTCCATATCCGGCCCGGTGACCTCCTCGGTGATCGGCTTGCCGGACCCCATCCCGCCGGTTGCCACCAGCTGGATATTGGCGCCCGGAATATCCGCCGTCTGAGCGATTACGTTCCGCATGACGTCCTTCACGCCCAGGGAACGCTCGGATTTGTCGACGAGTTTGACGTCTACCGCCCCATACTGCGATCCTGAGTCACCGCCCCCCAATGCGCTGCCGGAAGCGTTCGTGCCCGTGGTCGCCACGGCGTATTCAACGATCGACTTGCCGGATTTAGGATCCTTGAGGGTGCGAATCCTTTCGCCAATCTCCCGAACAATCCCGTCGGTGCGGGTCAGCGATTGGCCGGCGGGCCCCTCGACGGTCACGCCCATGGTCCCCTGGTCGGCGTCTGGGAAGAACTCCCCGCCGATTGGCAGGCTCACCATTGCCACAAGGGCAAGGAGGAACACGCCGGTGTAGACCGCAACCATCTTGTCCTTGCTCAGCGCCGCGCCCAGACTCAACAACGCCACCACGATGACCGCAATGACGACCTTACCCTGAGTAAGATGCCCGCCCGAAATGAGCGGCGGGAACATCATGGACACCACCGCGAACAGCGTCGCCCAGCCGATCCAGATCGTCAGAGCCCGGTTATCGATCGTCCATGCCAGCAATCCGCCGTAGGTCCGGTCGAGGCCGTTGTAGAAGCGGTCGAACCTGTCGAAAACGCCGCCCCAGAACCCCTTGCGCGCCCGCCTCTGTTCCTCCGTGCCGTGCCCCTTTTCGAAGAAGCGCGACGCCAGCATCGGCGTGAGCGAGAAGGACATGAAAAGCGAAAACAGAGTGGCGCAGGCAACCGTCCAACCGAACGGCCGGAAGAACTGCCCCACGATGCCGCCCATATTGGCGATGGGCACGAAAACCACAACGTCTACGAAGGTGATCGCGATCGCCGCGAGGCCGATCTCGGACCGTCCATTGATGGCGGCCTCGGCCGGCTCTTCCCCCATTCTGAGGTGCCGTTCGATGTTTTCAAGAACGACGATGCTGTCGTCCACCAGGATGCCGACCGCCAGCGACAATCCCAGAAGCGTCATCGTGTTGAGGGTGAAACCCTGGGCCTGCAGCGGGAGGAACGTGGCGAACATGGACGTTGGAATGGCCAGCGCCACGATGAAAGTTGCGCGTGTCGAGTGGAGGAACAGGAAGACGATGAGGACAACCAGCAGGATGCCCTCGATCAGCGCCTTGTTGACGTCGTCGACAGATTCGCGGACCGTCGCCGACTGGTCCGTGGCGATGACCATATCAATGCCTGCCGGAAGCACGCGCGACGGGCGGGGCATTTTCATCGTCGCCGGATCGTAGTCGATGACTTTGTCCTGATTTTCGTCATAGACCTTGCCCAGTAGGCGCGCCATCTCGCGCTTCACGCCGGAGCCCAGCGCGATTGTGTTGCCGCCGGACTGCTTCTGGATGCCGATGATGATCGCCGGGGTGGCTTTTTTGTCGCCGATCCCCAGGCGGGTGATCACGCTGGGTTCGGCGATCGTGTCGGAAACCTTTGCCACATCGGCCAACCGCACCACGGCGCCCTTGCCCACCCCGCTTCGGGAAGGTACGCTGATGCGGACATCCTCGATCTGCTTCGGGTCTGTGAACTCTCCCACCATGCGGATGGCGTATTCACGGGCGGACTCCTTGATGCTGCCACCCGGGATATTCAGGTTCTGGGCATTGACGGCGCCGACAACCTGGCTGAGCGACATGCCGTAAGCCTGGAGGCGGGCCTTGTCCACCTCCACGTGCACCTCGCGCACGTCACCACCCTGCACACTGACGGAGGCTGCGCCGGGCACCTTGCTGAACGCGTCCTTTACGGTAACATCCGCGAGGTGGCGCATCTCGGATGGAGCCAGGTTCCCGGCCATTCCGATGGTGAGGATCGGCCGCGACGAGATATTGACGCGGCTCACCGCAGGATCCGAGGAATCCTTCGGCAGTGAATTGCGGATCGCGGACACCTTGTCGCGCACATCGGCCGAAGCCGAATCGAGGCTCGTCCCAAGTTCGAACTCGATGGCAACGATGCTCAACCCGTCCCGCGACGTACTGCTGACGTGCTTGAGGCCGTTGATGCCGGCCACGGCGTCTTCCACGGGTTTCGTGACGAGAGTCTCGATTTCCTGTGGCCCAGCCCCGGCGTACTGCGTGACGATCGTCACGTAGGGCAGCTCCACGTCCGGCATGTCTTCCTTCGGCATGGCCTGCCGGGAACGGACACCCATAATAACCAACGCCAGCACGAACATGGTCATAAAGACCGGGCGGCGTATTGCTGCTAATGTCAATCCCATGTGATATTCTCCGAACCGTGAACGATGGCCCATTCGCGCGGTCGGACACGTTCACGTCGCCCGCCGCGCGCAGCCGTCAGCCCTTAGCCGGCAATGCTACTTTCTGCCCATCGCTCAGGTCCTGCTGTCCGCTGGTCACAACCTTATCGTTGACCCCAAGGCCGGCGCCGCGAAGCACAATCTCGTCCCCGTGGACAACCCCTGGCGTTACGTTGACTATGTCTGCCTTGCCATCCTTCACGCGGACGACAATCGATTTGCCGTCCCGCTCGAAAACGGACTCCTTCGGAACGAGGAGCGCATTGGCAAGGAGGCCTGTTATCACATCGGCGCGCGCGAACATGTTCGGGCGCAGCGCTTTATCCGGATTGGGGACGATCACCTTCGCGGTGAAGCTCCGGCTCGACGGGTCCGCCGTCGCAACGATGGAATCCACCCGGCCGCGCCACGTTCGTCCCGGGAGGGCATCCACCCGAACGTTGACAACCATCCCAGGGCGCACCTGAACCATGTCCACTTCGCTTACGTCCGCCTGGAGGTACACAGTGCCGAGGTCCACAACCGTCAAGAGCGCCTGTCCGGGGTTGGCATACTGCCCGGGCTCCACGGATCGCATCGTGACGGACCCGGAACGGGGCGAACGAATCTTGAAATTCTCGACGTTCTGCTCGGCAATTCCCACGGCAGCCCTCGCCGCGCCAAGGGACGCGCGTGCTGTCGAAACGCCGGCGATGGCCGCGTTGACATCCTCGGTTCGCGTGGAGGTTGTTTTTCTCGCAGCGACGGCCGTGCGGAGAGATTCCTCGGCCTGCTGAAGCCCCGCTTCCGCCTGGCGCACGTCTTCAGTCCGGGGGCCTTCCTTAACGAGGCTCAGGCTCTGCAGCGCGCTGTCATACTGCGCTTTCGAGACATTCAGCGCGGTTCGGAAGCCGTCAAGCGTTGACGCCGAGACCGCTCCCTGGTCCGCCAGCGCCTTATAACGCTGGTAATCCGCTTGCGCCTTGTCCAAACCGGCCTTTGCACTGTCGACCGCGTTCTGCGCCTGGATGCGTTCCTGCCGGCGGGCGCCGGTAGTCACCATCTCGAGACGCGCTTTCGCGGACCGGACGGCGGCTTTCGCGGCGTCAACCCCGGAGGAGGTCTGAATGTCACCTACCGACTTCCCGGTGCGGGCCTGCGACAGGCGCGCTTCGGCGACCTGGAGGCCGGCGCGGGCTTGATCGAGGCCGGCCTGGGCCTGGGCCAGTTGACGCCGCGCATCGGCATCGTCCAGCTGGATCACAACCTGGCCGGCGGAGACCGCGCCGCCTTCGCGAGCGGCCACAGACACAACCTTGCCGGCCACCTTTGTGGACAGTGTCACGGTTGAATCCGCGGCCAACTGGCCCGTTACGGACAATACATCGTCGACATTGCGGCGCTTCGGCGACGCCACTACCACCGGCACACCGGTCTCCTTCTGGATCGACGACTGGGTGAGAACAGGCTTACGCGCCGGGCGGTGTTTCTGAATGGCATAGAACCCGCCGACCAGGGCGGCAACGACAACGAGCGCTATCAGCGCAGAACGGTTGTTTCTCATCAGTTCAATGGCTCCATCGCGCGGAAACGGCTCCGCGCGATCTTCAAACAAGGCAGGTTAGCGGCCGACCCTGCGACCGATTCGGACGTGAGCTACTGGGCGGTCCCGGCGGCTGACTGCACCCGGCCCATAACAGTGGCGTCAAACGCCGCGCGGGCAGACAAGTGATCGTAAAGAGCGTTGATCCGGTTGAATCTGGCCGATGTCAGCGCCGTCTCGGCGTCCGTGACCTCCAACTGAGTGGCAACGCCATTCTGGTAACGGACCTTCGCGAGGCGGAGCGCCTCTTCGGCCACACTCACCGATTTGTCGCCCACGGTGAAACGGTCCGCGGTCTCCTGCACCCGAAGGCCCCATTGGCGAACCTCCAGCGCCACTCCGCGAAGCAGTTGGTCGCGCTGCAGTTCAGAAGTCTTGAGGTCTTCCTTGGCTTCGGCGACTTTCGCCTTCGTTAGCCCGCTGTCCCAGAGGGGCCACGAGACATTCACACCGTAATTCCAGTTGGCCTTCTCCGAGCTCAGCCCGGAAGCGGTCCAGTTGTAGCTGTACACGCCGGAAAGCGAAACCTGCGGCAGGTTGCCGGCTTTATAGATCCCCACCGCCTCATGGTTTGCCCGGATGCCAAGCCCGGCCTGAATGACTTCGGGCCGCGAGTCCAGGGCCTTCTGTGTCTGGGCGGCGATATCCACATCACCGGTGGGCACCCCATTCTCGGGCGCCAGATTCAGCGGCGTGCTGACGTCCCGCCCAAGCACGTTGTTCAGGGCGGCGCCCGCCAGCGAAACACTGTCTTTCGCAACGATCAGGGCCTGCTGGCGATCCGCCAGGGTAACCTTGGCCCGCATCACATCGAACTCCGGAGAAGTGCCCGCTTTGACAAAGGCATCCGCCAGACGCAACTGCTCCTCGGCTTCCGTAACCGCGGCCTGGGCGACGTCCATCGCCCCCTGCGCGCGCAGCACATTATAGAATGAGGTTCGCGTCTGATAAACGACTTCTGATTTGCTGCGAAGCACGGACAGTGCGGCGATTCGGTTGCTGAGCGATGCAATGGTCTTCGCTCTTCGGACGGATCCCCAGATGTCCACCAGTTGGGTAGCGACGGCGTTGGATGTCTTGCTGGTTGCCGGATTGAGCGTGAAGGTGGCAAACCCGATGGGAACGCCGTTTGCGTCGTACTTGGTGGGAATACTCGCCGAGACTTCTTTCTGGCGAAGGAAACTGGCGGAGACCTTCACCTGCGGCAGCGCGTTGGCGGCCGCTTCGTGAATTTTCGCGTGGGCTTTCCGCTCTGCGGATTCGCTCAACGCCACGAGTTCGTTGTTCTTCAGAGCCAGCGCGACGGCATCATCGACCGTCATCACCGCGTCGCCAGGCGCGGCCGGCGCCGTCTTCACGTCCTGTGCTCGCAGGGAACCGCAGATAACCAGGGCGGCCCCAATCAAGGCAATTCGTTTCAGCATCAGACATCCCCCTCATGCGCGTCCAAATCCTTTGGGACTACTTCGCGGATCGTCGCTATCGCGCGCTGAAAAAACTCGATCACATCCTGCACTTCGTCCAGTTTTGTGAGCACCAGCCCGTGTTGAACCGGGTGCCCCAGCACCAGAAGCTTGTCACCAGGCTCAATCCGCATGGCCTTTCGAGCGTCGGCCGGTATGACAACCTGCCCGCGTTCACCCACCGTCACTGAACCGTAAAAACACTCGGCGGCTGTACTAGCGCCCATCAGCTTCACCCATTCCCTTGTTGCTGTTGCATATATTTCATACATTACGCTTTAATACAGCAAATGTCAATGATGTGAAACTTCACACTGCTATACTGGCAATAGAATGAACGACGTAATCTTGGGAACTGTTCCGTACTTGAACGCCAGGCCGCTGGTCGCTCGTCTGGTCGCCGGATACCCCGGCGTCACGCTCGTCGAAGCGGTGCCGAGCGTACTCGCGAAAATGCTGGACCGCGGCGAGGTCCAGGCCGCCCTCGTTTCAAGTGTAATCGCCCTGTCCGATCCATCGCTCTGCGCCCTCTCGGCCGGCGGAGTGGTCTCCGACGGCCCGGTGAAGAGCATCCGTGTGATGAGCCGCGTTCCCCCCCGGGATATACGCACCATGGCGCTCGATGTTTCGTCCCGAACCGGCATCGTCCTGGCCCGAGTGATGCTTCATGCGGCCTTCGGGGTGCTGCCGGACGCCGTGCCGATGCCTCCCGATGTGCCGGCGATGCTGAAAGCCGCCGATTCCGCGGCCATCATCGGCGATCCTGCTTTGCACGCGTCGCTCAATCTGGAGCGCGGCAAACTGCCCGAAGTTCTCTTCGATATCGACCTGGGCACGCTTTGGCGCGACGTTACCGGACTCCCATTCGTCTACGCCCTGTGGACGGCGCCGCGCAACGCGGACACGGCGATGCTGAATCGCATCCTGGGCGAAGCGGCGGCATGGGGCAGCCAGCACATAGACGAGATCGCCGCGGAGGAAGCGCCGCGCGCCGGCCTGCCCGAAGACTTCTGCAAGGCTTACCTGCACGACAACATACAGTTTGCCCTGGGGCCCAGGGAATGGAAGGGCCTGAACCTGTTCCGCGAAAAGGCCATTGAACTGAATCTGCTGCCTCGTTGTTCACATTCAGTGACGGTGAGTTAAGCAGTACAAGATAGGAATTCCACATGAAATACAGTGCTTTGGTCCTGGCTGTGATGTTCGGAGCCGGCGCGTTCGCTGCGGAACCGCTCGTGAAGTATGCATCACCGATTAAGGACTTTCACGTGAAGAGTTCGGTCGAGAGCCGCGATATGGACGCGCTCAAGAAGATCAGCAATGAATTCGCGCAGTCTTACCGTTTCGCGGGCAGCGAAATGTACTACAAAGAACCCGGCAAACTGAAGATCATATCCAAGGCAGGGTTTTTGGACGTATCCTACGTTATCAACGGAAACACGAAAGCCTACAAGGCCGTCGGAATCCACAAGACCATAGACATCACGCATTCACCCGGTCAACGGCAGGGGGCGTCGGCGGTTGGCCTGCTCACGCCGTCATTTCTGGATTCGCTGAATATATCCAGTAAAGGCTCCACCAAGATCGATGGCCGCGAAGCCCTGGTTTACGAGGCGCATTACAAAGAGGAACCGGGTGGAGCATACTACAAGTTCTTCGTGGACCCAAGCCGGAAGTACGTCGTTCGTCAGGAGCAGTACCACGGGGACGGCAAGCCAAAGATGACCACGCGGTTTCTGAACCCGGTGAACCAGAAAGGCATCTGGCTGCCGACGCGGACCGAGGTCCTCAATGGTGAAGGCGAGCGCGGCGCCGTGACGAAGATGCAGATACTGGGTATCAACGTGAACTTGCCGGAAAGCGTCTTTGTGCTGTAAAGCTGGAGCCCTCCGCGTTGACGCCTCACGCGCGTCATGCTACAATAGTGAGCGAAGAGCGGGAGTAGTTCAGTGGTAGAGCGTTTGCTTCCCAAGCAAAATGTCGCCGGTTCGAATCCGGTCTCCCGCTCCAGACAACATTTCAAGCACAAAACAGGCCCTCCGGGGCCTTTTTTGTTGCCTGGCTTCTCTACTGGTCGCCGCGATTCACCTGTTTCTGTCGACCCCGCAGCAGAAATGGCCTACCCGCCATCCTCACGTGCGGCGCTCGTTCGACGGTCTGTGGCCTCTCACCGGCTTATGAATGCTATAATCAGGCCACGGGCCGCGGAAGGCGGGCCGGTTTACTCGGTTACAAGGCTACGTCCTCCCCGGCAGCGGGCTGCCCCGGCCTTCGCCTCCTTGTATTTGTCTATCACGACGGGAAGGAGGCTCCTATGCGCACCCGTCTGTCCGATATGGCCGCATTCATAGTCGCGGTCGCCGTTTTGCTCGCGATGCCCACTCGCGTCTTCGCCGTCGTTCCCCGTACTATCGCCTTCCAGGGCACTCTGAACAACGCCACGGGAGGCCGCCTTCCGGACGGATCCTACAGCGCCACCTTCCGCCTCTACGATGCGCCCACGGGAGGAAACCTTCTGTGGACGGAGACGAAGACGGTCACGACAGGCAAAGGCTCTTTTTCAACCGCGTTGGGCGATACGGGCGCCATCCCGGCGTCTCTCCAGTTCGACCAGCCATACTGGCTCGAAGTCCAGATAGGCGCGGACCCCGCGATGACGCCTCGGGTGGCGCTCCGCGCAGCACCATATGCCCTCTCGCTCTCGCTCCCATTTGCAGGCGTCGCAGCTTCGGCCTCTCCCAGCGCCATGCTGTCTATCACGAACTCCGGTGACGGAACAGGCGTGGGAGGGTACAGCGCGAGCGGCTACGGTGTGGAAGCCGTCAGCACCACTGGCAATGGGCTTCACGCTTTCGGCGGCTACAGCGGAGTGATCGCTATCAGCAGCAATGGCGATGGGGTCTATGCCGAGGGTCACCAGACCGGCGTGAATGCCATTTCCAGGGATCCGCTCGGAATAGGCGTATCCGGCCGCTCGGATGCGTACATTGGCGTGGTCGGTAACAGCGTCGATGGCACTGGCGTGTCCGGGTCCACCATGAACGGCTATGGCGTCTTCGGCGAGGCAGACGCCGCGAGTGCCTTCGGAATCTACGGCAAGAACTCCGCTAATGGCCCCAGCGTGGGATCGTACTACAAACCGGGGGCCAATGGCGTGGGGCTCTTTGCGGGCGACTGGGGCTGGTTCGGCTCCGCCGCCATCGAGACCGATCTCACGGGGCCCGGCACCCACATTTACTGCGCCGAGAACGGGACCGGTGTCTTCTACGTCTTCGGCGGCGGCGCGGTC
>DASXVS010000051.1 GCA_036504095.1 Armatimonadota bacterium
AGGAACGCAAGAAGGCAGGACTGTTGTCCGCTCCGGCGATAGCGCTGGAAGACAGCAAACCAAAGAACTGACCCACAAGGTCAGACAGGTGGGGAATTTTCACCCGCGCCCAATTGGGGATTTTTCAGGCGCCGTTGACACCAGCCAAACGTGCCCGCCGTGTTGACGTAGTAGGTCTTGTTTCCGAAGGCATCGTACCGCATATCGCCGGTCTGCGCCTGGGCGCTGGATGTGGTGGCAACCACGCTGCCCTGGGCGTCCATATGGTGGAATGACGTAACCCCGGCCTTCGTGAACTCCGAGATCCCCGGCGTGTAAACGGAGTATCCGTCCGAGAGAACCGGGCTGGCCTCAGTCCTCCCCCTGCTTCCTCTGCCCAGGTCGCTCTTCCTTGCCGCGCGCCTTCTTGCGAGGATGACGCATAAGGTAGCGCGAGTAAAGGAAGTAGATCGGAAAGAAGATGACTATTTCAACGCCACCGAGCACATCGTTCGATACAAAAAAGCTTGGCCACACGCGATTCGCCAGGTCAAAAATTACCCGAAGTAAAATGATCGGAGACCAAGCAACCACGGGAAGCCATAGTATTCGTACATCGCCTTGGCTCTGGGTCTTCTTCATCAGCCACCCTCGAATCTCAAAAAGTAGCTGCCCTCGGTAAGCCTAGCCTGTTTCGGCATTTGGTCAACGTACAAGGTTGTTCACCCCATTCCCAACAGTTTGCTCTGCCTCGGTCATCCGCGCATTCCACCAGCCTCCGACTGCCTTTGCGGCGGAAGTAATCGCCGATGCCGCTCCCTTGACTACTGTACTGACTGTAACCGTATGCGTTGTGACCTTGCCCGCGAACACAGACGCGCCTGGAGTTTGTATATTCAGCCGCCCGCCGACCTTTGTCTTTTCAGCCACACCTTTGGCAACCGAGAAGCTCTTCAGATCGACGCCCGTGGGTAGCCCTTTTCCGTCTGTCTTGAGCGGGACCGAAAGGGTACCGCTCCCGCCAAACAGCGCACCACCTGTCGCTTGCACGCTCAATGTGTGGGTTGTCCCGTTCGCCAACGGGGCGGTGTCAAAGAGCGAACCAGACGCTGAAGGTCCGGCGTTCACGCCTGGGGAACCTCCGTACAAACCGGCACCATAGTCCACAAACGGCCCCGCATCCCAAGTCTGCGGGTTGAAGGAAGGGAAACTGAACAGGAAACCGAGATCACCCGTCACACCGACATCGCCAGCACCCGCGGTTCCCCCCAAGCTGAGCGTAGCCACAACTAGCCCGCTCGGGTCCACCGCTACCAGCGGGTTGTTGCCGCAGTAGGCATACCATTTGCTCTCGTCCTGCGCCGGGTCCTGGCTGATAAAACGGCCGATGGCGGGATCGTAGTACCTATGTACCATCGGGACTGCGTCGGTATCGCTGTTTGCCCCAAAGCCTGCCTGCGAACGTCGTGAGCGAAGCGCTGGAGCTAGCTACAGCGGTGCCTCACTCAGGTGCGCCGGTTGGAGGCAGCAGACGATGAATGACTTGCCGCAGCCGCATAAACGCGGCTGGCCTAAGCGTATAGACAGACGACGCCGTTGCTAGCCCCCCCTCAGCGTCAACCCACAACGGCTGGCCGCTGTCGGACGGTGTGACACAAAGGCGAACCTTGCCTTCATCGAACCGTCCACCGCTGGTGCGCTGGTGTAGCTCCCTATATACTCCTGATATGGTAGTTCTGTCCCGTATGGCCATCCTCTGGTTATAACCCGCTGCGACGTTCGACCATCCGTTCGTGTGCTTGATGCTCTCGCGGCTGACCGGAAGCATTGTCTCCGATCCAAAGTAAACGTAATACACACATATTTCTCTTGGTAGCACTGATTGTGCAGAATGGGGTCTCCCGACATAGCGAAGAACCAACAAGGCAACCAAACATCCGAATACAGCGACCGATGAAGCAACAGGTAGGAATCGCCGCGATGTGACCCGACCCGCACATCTATGTTGTGGTGAAATCATGGATTCTTCAGCCCTTCTGGATTGTACGGGAATAGAGTCGGGAAGTTGTAGAAACCCCGATGTGGCTGTCCAAGCGCCACGGCGACGGGGTTCTCGTTCCGCAACACGTTGTTCATGTCTCCAGGGCCGTCATCGTCAGCGGCACCAACAGCATGTCCCAGTTCGTGGGCAAGAACGCGCTCCGTTGTCCACGGAACTGTCCCGGCGCCGTCGTCTCCCGGAAGGTTCTTGAGAAGATGGTCGTTTGGATCTATCAGTATTGTCGCGGTAGCCGTTGGATCGTTCACGCCTCTTGAACTCATACCCTGGCGTTTGGGATCATCCCCGTTAACAACCGTTTGGCCCGAATTTTCCTTGTCGAACTGAATTGTAACGGTCGATCTGCCATTGACTGCTGAGTTGACGAGAGTCTTGCCCCGGGGGGTCGTAGCTATTCTTGCGATAGCCGCCTTAATTTTGGTAAGTGCCTTCGGATGATGCTTGAAACCCGAATACAGGAGTTTGAGCCCAATCGGGTCCACCGCCACCAGCGGGTTGTTGCCGCAGTAGGCGTACCAGTTGCTTTCGTCCTGCGCCGGGTCCTGGCTGATGAACCGGCCGATGGCGGGATCGTAATACCGGTTCCCCAGCAGCATTAGACCGCTCTCGTAGTCCGCCTGGTACTGGTGGCTGCCGCCCCAGAGGAACGGGGTGGGGGTGGGAACGGTGTAGTCGCCGACCGTGGAGAGGTCGCGCATCACCACGTTTCCGAAGGCGTCGTACAGGATTTCGTCCTCCACGTACTGGCCGCTGGATCAATCCCTCCTCGCTCAAAGAAAGAACGCTAATCAATCTGAGGTGATTGTAGTCCATTCTGATGTATCACGACGACCCATCCCCGGTGTTAATATGAATGCCTGATCGGTTGTGACGTTTGCGCCGCCTATCAAAAAAGAAGGGAAGCGGCCCGTTTCCGGACCGCTCCCCCAAATCGGAAGTTAGAAGTGTGATGTTGGAGGTTGGACGAGTGTTGATCTCACTTCCAACTTCCAACATCCATCTTCCAGTTACGCGGCGACTGGTTCTTCCTTCTTCACGTGGCCGGCTTCGGCGGCCATGTATTCGTAGGTCTCCCAGCGCTTGGCGATGTCTTCCTTGGCAAGCACCAGGAGTTCCGCGGCGGCTTCCGGATCCTTATCCTTGAGGCTCTTGTAGCGGCTTTCGGTGTAGAGGTACTCTTCCAGCGGCAGGGACGGCTTGCGGCAGTCGAGCTGGAACGGGTTCTTGCCCTCGTCGGCGAGGCGCGGGTTGTAGCGGTACAGCGGCCAGTAACCGGTATCAACGGCCATCTTCTGGTGCTTCAGACCGGTGCTCATGTCCATGCCGTGGGCGATGCAGTGGCCGTAAGCGATGACCAGGGACGAGCCCGGATAGGACTCCGCCTCGATCATTGCCTTGATGGCCTGGGTATCGTTGGCGCCGATGGCGATCTGGGCCACGTAGACGCTTCCGTAGGCCATGGCCATCCGGCCGAGGTCCTTCTTGGCGCTCTGGCGGCCGCCCGAGGCGAATTTCGCTACGGAGCCGCGTGGGGTGGCCTTACTGGCCTGGCCGCCGGTGTTGGAGTAGACTTCGGTATCCAGAACGAGCACGTTAACGTCGTGTCCGCTATAGAGGACGTGGTCTAGTCCGCCGTAGCCGATGTCGTAGGCCCAACCGTCGCCGCCGATAATCCATACGCTCTTCTTCACCAGCATGTCGGCGAGCGAGAGCAGATCCTTCACGCCGGGCAGATCTTCCTTGCCCTGCAGGCGGGTCTTCAGTTCCTCAACGCGGCAGCGCTGAGCGTGGAGGCCGATATCGTCGGTCTGATCGGCGTGCGCGATTTCATACCAGAGGTCGAAGCCGTACGAGTCGCGGAGGTCCTGGGCAAGCTGCTGGGCGTAGCGGGTCTGCTGGCCCATCGTGAGCGCCATGCCCATACCGAACTCGGCGTTATCCTCGAAGAGGCTGTTGCTCCACGCGGGGCCGCGGCCTTCCTTGTTGGTCGTCCACGGTGTTGTGGGCAGGTTGCCGCCGTAGATGCTGGAGCAGCCCGTGGCATTGGCGATGACCGCGCGGTCACCGAACAACTGGCTCAGGAGCTTCAGGTAGGGCGTTTCGCCGCAGCCGGCGCACGCGCCGCTGAACTCGAAGAGCGGCTGGAGCAACTGGATGTTCTTCGCGTTGTTGAAGCGGATGCTCTGTTCCGGCACTTCGTCCGGCAGGCTGAGGAAGAACTCCCAGTTCTTGATCTCCCGCTCGCGGATGGGTCGTTGCGCGGCCATGTTGAGCGATTTGCGCGCCGGGTTCTGCTTATCCTTGGCGGGGCAGATTTCCACGCACAGGGTGCAGCCCGTGCAGTCCTCAACGGAGACCTGCAAGGCGAACTGACGATCGGGCAGTTCTTTCCATTTGGCGGGGACCGTCTTGAACGATGCGGGAGCGTTCTCGAGATCGCTCTCTTCGGCAACCTTCGCGCGGATACAGGCGTGCGGGCAGATCATAACGCATTTGCCGCACTGGATGCAGAGGTCTTCCTCCCACACCGGCACTTCCAACGCAATGTTGCGCTTTTCGTATTTGGTGGTGCCCACCGGGAATGTGCCGTCGGTCGGCATTGCGCTGACTGGCAGGAAGTCGCCGCGGCCGGCAATCATTTCGGAGGTGACCTTGCGGATGAACTCGGGGGCGTCGGGGGAGAGGTTCACCTGTCCCACCACCGCTTCGTCCACCCGGGCCTCGCCCGCTGTGGCAGGAATCTCGACCTGGTGCAGGTGGCTAAGCGCCGCGTCAACGGCCGCGAAGTTCTTCTGGACCACGGCCTCGCCGCGCTTGCTGTAGCTCTTCTGAATGGCCTTCTTGATCTGCGCGATCGCTTCATCCTTCGGCAGGACGCCGGATACCGCGAAGAAACAGGTCTGCATGATCGTGTTGATGCGGCCACCCATTCCGGTCGCTTTCGCCACTTCGTACCCGTCGATCACGTACAGCTTGATCTTCTTATCGACGATCGTCTTGCGCACGGAGTAGGGGAGTTCACCCCAGACCTGGTCGGCCGCGTACGGGGAGTTCAGCAACACCACGGCGCCGTCCGCCGCGCGGTCCAGCAGGTCGAACTTCTCGAGGAACTCGAACTGGTGTATACCGATGAACTGCGCCTTGTCGATGAGGTAGGTGCTCTTGATGGGGCGGGGGCCGAAGCGCAGGTGGGAGACCGTCACGCTGCCGGACTTCTTCGAATCGTAAACGAAGTAGCCCTGTGCGTAGAACGGCGTCTCCTCGCCGATAATTTTGATCGTGTTCTTGTTTGCGCCCACGGTGCCGTCGGCGCCGAGTCCGTAGAACATCGCGCGGACCACGTCATCGGGTTCGGTGGTGAAGGACGGATCGTAGTCGATGCTGGTGTTGGATACGTCGTCCACGATGCCGACGGTGAAGTGGTTCTTCGGCTCCGGCTTGGCCAGCTCGTCGTAGATGCCCTTGGCCATCGCCGGCGTGAATTCCTTGGAGGAGAGACCATAGCGGCCGCCGAACACGCCAGGGAATGCCGTGAACGGCGCCTTGCCGGAAACCATGCCTTCGCTGATGGCCGTGATCACGTCCTGGTAGAGCGGTTCGCCCGTGCCGCCGGGCTCCTTGGTTCGGTCCATCACAGCCAGGCGCTTCACGGTCTTGGGAAGCGCGGCAAGGAACGCATCGCCCGGGAACGGACGATAGAGGCGTACCTTGATGAGCCCGATTTTCTGGCCTTTGGCGGTGAGGGCGGTAACAGCCTCTTCCACCGTCTCGCAGCCGGAGCCCATCATCACGATGACGTTCTCCGCGTCCGGAGCACCGACGTAGTCGAACAGGTTGTACTGCCGGCCGGTGAGTTTGGCGAATTTGTCCATCGTCTTCTGGACGATTCCGGGGGCGGCGGCGTAGAACGGGTTGACAGCCTCGCGAGCCTGGAAATAGACGTCCGGGTTCTGGGCGGTTCCGCGCATCACGGGGCGATCCGGCGAAAGGCCGCGGGCGCGGTGGGCGCGAACGAGGTCGGGATCGATCATCGCCTTGATGGTCTCGTCCGGGATCACATCGATCTTCTGGACTTCGTGGGAAGTGCGGAAGCCGTCGAAGACGTTCAGGAAGGGGATGCGGGCCTCGAGGGTTGCTGCCTGGGCGATCATGGACATGTCCATGGCTTCCTGCACGGAGTTGCCGAACAGCATGCCCCAGCCGGTGGAGCGTACGGACATCACATCGCTGTGGTCACCGAAGATGGAGAGCGCGGAGGTGGCCAGCGAGCGGGCTGCGATGTGGAAGACGGTGCTGGTGAGCTCCCCGGCGATCTTGTACATGTTCGGGATCATCAGCAGGAGGCCCTGGCTGGATGTGAACGTGGTGGTGAGCGATCCCGTCTGGAGGGCGCCGTGGACGGCTCCGGCCGCGCCGCCTTCGGATTGCATCTGCTGAACGAACGGCACGGCGCCGAAGATGTTCTGCATTCCCTTGGACGACCACTCGTCCGCGCTTTCGCCCATCGGCGATGACGGGGTGATCGGGTAAATCGCGATCACCTCGTTGGTCTTGTAGGCGACGTAGACGGCGGCTTCGTTGCCGTCCATAACAGCCTGCTTAACTTTCATAAAACCCCCTCTTGGGTAGGATATTGACCCGGCGGGCCCGGCTTCCGGGGCCGGCTGCGCCAGGCGGGGCGGAAACGGCCGCCCACTGCTACAAACCGCGATATGTTGTTCCGCGCCACACAAAAAAGGCGTCCAATGCTGCCCGAGGGCTTCAACCAGGTCTATGACACGGATCGCCGATCCTGGAAGGGAGCCTCAATTCGGGACATCGGACGCCCGCACGGGCGCGACGCTTTCGATTGTTCTCCCTATCAAGCCTACGTCAATGGGTGGAATCGGCTCAATAGGTATTGAGGAATAGGCGGCAGTACCATGGTACTGATTCACGCTTGGAGGCTTGTTTGATTGCCATGATTCCGTGAATCAGCGGACAAAGATTGATAATTCCTTAAGGTGATCAGGCCGCTCGTGCCCATTGGGAAGCCCTACCATATAATTGGCGTCAAGTCCATAACGCTCACCAAACTGGGAGTGTGGGTCTTGACGCGATAGGGCGGAAACCGATGCGTAACGCCGAGTTAAGTCTCTTGCCCCGTGACAGGGACACATGCCTCCAACTTCTCATGCGCGGCAAAGCGCACAACTGCCTGCTGAGCATTGCCCTCGCGACGTGCCTCTCGATGCCTGCCGTTGCCGGTATCGACGTGGCGCTTAACACCACTTCCTTTGTCTCTGGCCAACCTTCGGTGATCTCTGCGGACGGCATCGTCACCGCAGGAGGAACCTCCACCTCAATCACCGGCGCCTTGTTGGTGATCCAGTTTGACGCATCCAAGCTCACCGTTTCGGGCCTGACCGCCGGGCCGAACGGATGGGGTATCGCTGCAAGCAACACGGAGCAGGCTTCCGAGGGCAGGGTCCTGGTTATCTTGACCAACAGCAGCGGAAACACGGGTCAAGGGCAGACCAGTGACGGACCTATCCTGTATTTCACTGTCACGCCCGCAGGGGGGGGTGTGGACATCAACGACTGTGCCACGATCCGCCTCTATGGCACGGACAGCCAACTCTCCGACCAAGGATACGAAACGATAACTCCATCTGATCCGTGCGCTGGACCTCTGGTGCCGGTGGTTACCCCCCCAGATACTCCTGAAGATATCGGCGGCGTTCCGATGGGGCCGCTGAATGCGGGTATCAGCGCTGGCAAGGGCGACGTAAACGGGGATGGCTTAGTGAACACCCAGGATGCCGTGATGGCGGTGCGAATCGCCGCTGGGAAAGACACGGGCACGCCGGACCAGATGGCGAGGGCCGATGTTGCACCTGCCGGAGTACAGACTATTGGCGACGGAGACGTTACGCTTGCCGATGCAATGCTAGTCCTGCGCATCGCGGGGGGCTTGGATGTTCAGCCCGACGCACCATCGACCGCGCATGACCTTCGGGTTGCCGCCACAGGGGCGGATGAGTCTGGCAACCTCAAGCTGACCATATACTGGGTAGGGCTGGCTGGTGCCGATTCATATCAGATTTTTCGAGGCACAACCCCAGGTGGCGAGGACTACAATTCCCCGATTGCGACAATCCAAGAAAACGCCGCCGCTCACAGTTATCCCGGAAGTCCATACCTGTGGTACACAGACGTCGTCGCTCCCGAGTCCGAAGGCACATGGTATTACTACACCATCCGTGCCGCAACCGCAGTTGGAATCACGGCCCCATCCGAAGAGGCCGGAGTCGTCGCAACGGCGAGCGGTGTGTTGTGGGATACCCGCGATCCAGTTCAGGTGTTGCCGACGTTCTTGCGTCAGTTTCGACTGGGTGGTACGCCCACCGGCCAAGTGCGGATCGTGGGCCCGGACGAAACGGTGTACGACAGCAGTTCCACCGATCCGCTTCCTCCCGAGGGATCGTACGAGCCTGCTACCAACACTTACACTCTCGCAGGCGGGGATTCCTTCGCTCTTCCCAGCGACCCACCAACAGCAGGCGACATCGGTATCGAAAGCATAGAACTCCCCCCGAGCGACGGCCCGTACCGGAGCGTCCGCAGCAATCACGGTTTCTACGGCTCATATATGGGTGTCACTCTGCCCGGCTCGAATAATATGGACATAAGGGCGGATCTCGGAGACGTCGCATTTGTCTATGTTGGAGCCAACGGCAAGACGGAGATAGACATCGGCCTTCAATACAGCCCGGCATTCCAAGATTGGGGCCTTTACGCACTCTGGCGACGGGGAGCAATGAAAATTGCCCGGCCTCTGTTTGTAAGGCACCCGTCCAGGATCCCGGCCATCGCAGGCATCACAACATCCTACAGGTACTACGCCGTGCCCATCCCATATGCGGGCGGGCTTCTAACGGTGACTCACCTTGAATTCGGGAATCCCGTCCCTTATACTGTCGGGACGTATGCGGACACCGAATCTGCGATTAGAATGAAGCGCGTCGCGTCCATTGCACAAAAAGGGATGGCCAAAATGGTTAGATTGTCAGGTTCGCGACTGGGTATCAACAGCGGCGTTTACTTCACAGGTTGCTCCCTACTCGACTGGAGCGGTAATGCTACGCCATGGGACTTGAGCCAAAACTACCAGGATGGGATATTTACTGGGGGCGGCAACGCGATCATCACCTTCGGTGGCACGCTCCAGAACGAGACGAATTTGCGGATATGGGCGATTCAAGGAGGCTAGGATGATAGTCCTGCTCAGAAGTCTCCGGAATCACGGTCGTACTCTGTCTGCTTGGCTGACCCTGTGCATCGCTGTCACCGGGTGTACGTCCGCCGGACCATCGCGCCCTGTCCCGGCCGGGCGGACTCAAGGATCAGTGTCACTTGGTGGCATTCCAACTGGGTTTGGTCCCGTCCGATTCGTCTATAGCCGGATCACCCGATCCGGCACTGGGGACGGTAGCGAACCAGGGCAGATGGACCTTTTCGCTTACGACGTACCCCCGGGACGCGAGAGGCAACTGACGTTTCCAACCCAGCCGAAGCGTCTTATCGGAAACCTGGTCTTCGATTCGCTGGCCATCTCGTCCGATGGAAAGCGGGCTGCCATTGTTGCCAACCCGCCCGACCGTCCCGCTGCCATTGATGATCTCATCGGAGCGAATGCACCGGGATACCACGTATGGGTGGTAGACTTGACGAACCGCCGCATTCGACAAGTGAGCCGCTTTGTTCCCATACCGCCCGACCCCGAACTCCCTGACCTGCCCAAGTACAATGAGACATCCTACCAGCATGTCGCCTGGTCGCCAGATTGCCGGTACATCACAGCCTGGCAGACGATTGGCATCGCGCTTCCGCCCGGGCCGGAGACCTCCTCGCAACCGAAGGCGCTCGGGGATGAAGTCTGGAAGGTATGGAACGCCGCCACCGGCCGGGACGCCACTGCCAGTGCAGTCGTCGCACAGAAAGATGAGTGGGTTAGCTATGCCGCGCGTTCTCCGGACGGCACACTTGTAGCCACGGTCAGCCCCCAGGACGAAGCAGCCGGTTCTGTACCATATGCCAGCGTCACGATTCGCAACGTCAGCACCAACCGCATCACCAGAACAGTAAAGTTGCCAGGAACGTCGTTTCGCAGTTCCGTCCACTGGACGCCTGAAGGACGGTACGTTGTTGTGGTCACCCAACAGATGCGCGATTCTCAAAATGCCGTGCATGTCCGCAGTATTATGGTGAAGGACGGGAGAGTGACGCACGACTGGTGGGACTCAGGTAGCTTGGGTCGCGTTGGGTTCTCGCGCAGCGGGCGATGGCTGGTGGTACTCTGCGGGACGGACCTGACGCTGTGGGATTGGAAGACCGGTAAGAAGCGCTATGTGAGGGGACCGTCGGGGCCACGCATCCTCGGAGTTGACTGGGCGGAGCTGCCGGCAAAACGGTGAAACCGACGCTGAGCCGGACCGACCTGCCGTGTGCGTCGGGCACGGAGGCCCGACCTACTGTAGATGCGCGCGGCGCCGCTTACTCCGCGCCGTTCTGCTCCAGGGCGAAGAGGGCGATCTGGGTGCGGTCGCGTAGATCCAGTTTCTCGAGGATGCTGCTCACGTAGTTCTTCACAGTGGAGTACCCCAGGTGGAGTTCGCGCGCGATCTCCTTGTTGCTGCGGCCCTGCGAAACCAACGTGGCCACCTGGCGTTCGCGAAGGGTCAGCCGATCGACCTCGCCCTCCGATGCGGACATCGTTGGGCGCAGCGTCATCAGATACTGTTCGGCCAGGCGGTTGGCGGTGGGAATCTCCATCCAGTAGTGCCCGCTGTGCACGGACCGGATCGCCTTCACCAGATATGTGAAAGAGCAGTGGCTGTGCAAAACGCCGTAGGCGCCGATCTTGAGGGCCATCTGGAGGCAGTCGTCCGGGGCGGCAAACGGCTGGGGCGCGACGCGGGTGAGATCGCGCTCGCCATAGCGGCGGGGGTTCAGAACCACGCAATCCTCCGCACGGCAGTCCACCATCACGATCGCCTTCGTGTGCGGAGCGACATTCGGCAACGATTCCAGGACGCGGTAGGACGATTGGCCGGGAAGCTTCATATCCACGATCAGCACGTCGGGAGAGGTCTGGCGGAGGTCGCGCATCGCAGCGGGGGCATCCCGCCAATCTCCGCAGCAGACGAGGCCGTCGGCGCGGTCCAGTAGAACAACCATGCCTTCCCGCAAGAGGTCATTCGCGTCGAGAACCGCGACCTTGATGGGGGTGCCTAGATCTCGGGGTTGTGTGCTCATACAAGCAGTATACCACTGAGGTCGGCGGTGGTACTAGTGTACGGTGCAATATGACCAATTTCCTACCCCGAAACGCGATGGGATGAACTACGGGGCCTCCGGCAATCACCGGAGGCCCCGCAGTAGGGTTTTCGGTCGAACCTCGAATTACTTTCGGCGGCGAAGGCCAAGCAGCGGGAGCAGGCCGCTGGCCAGCAGCGCCAGGCTGCCGGGTTCGGGGATAGCGGACCCGTCTGTGCGGATGAAGCGAACGTTGCGGAAGGCGGCGTCGATGCCGTTCTTCGGGTTGGTCGGATCGTTAACGACCTGGCCGTACATCGCGATCTGCGAGTTATCCAGGAAGCCGTTCTCGAGGTTGAACATCGGGAGGAACGGGCTGAACACGCCGCCGGCTGCCAGTATCACGCCGTTGCGAATCCTGCCGGTGCCCGGATCGATGCTTCCGCCGGGGTCCTGGCAATAGTTGATCAGCATGTTGATGGTATCGCCGGAGTTGTAGTTCGGCACGCCGTGATCCCGGAAATTGTAGAACGGGCCGGGCCCGCCGAACGATACCACTTCATGCCCATCGGAATTGACGATGAACAGGAAGTCGCCGCCAACTGAGTTGTTGACCCTCAGTCCGGCTTCCTTGCGAGGCGAAATGGCGCCGAGAGCGGTCAGAGTAACGTCAGCGGACAGGGTCCAGTAGTCCGAGTTGTTGAAGACTTCGCCGGTCGGTCCATCGGAAATGGCAGCATCATGGCGATTGGCGAACCCGGTGGGTGCACTCACTTCCTGATCGTCAATGATCGCGAAGTCAGGGCCGGTCGTGAAGGTGAGCATGGACGTCGGAACGTCGTTGTACACGCGCGGGTGGGCCACGATGGTTGCCCGAGCCGTCGTGGCCAGCAAAGCTACCAGCGCCAGCGCGGGCATCAGTCTAGCACAGTTTCGCATAAGTCACTCCTTACAAGTGTTGTGGCCGGTTAGACCACTTTACCCAGTGGGATTTCTGCAGTTTACGTGTGCAAGAATCGCGCCAAAGGAAAACGTTTACCCTTGGCGCGCCCGCCCGCTAGTCCGTGAACTCCAGGGGGTGACAAATCGCGGCAAGGCGATGAATAATGGTGGCATGAGAAGTAAACGTTTACCACTCGCGTTCCTCGCCATCACGATGGTATGCGGCCACGCGGTGGCCTCCGGTCCCCGCGATCCATTCCTCGATGAGGTGCAGCACCGCGCGTTCCTCTTCTTCTGGAGAGAAACCGATCCGGTTACCGGGGTGACGAAGGACCGGGCAAACGCTTTCAAGCCGGACACCTACGACATCGGGAGCATCGCCGCCACCGGCTTTGCCCTTGCAGCGCTTCCCATCGGCGTGGAGCGTCACTGGATTTCCCGCGAGGAAGGCCATAACCGCGCGATGCTGACCTTGGAGTTCTTCGAAAAGCGCGCCCCTCGGATACACGGTGTGTTTCCCCATTTCCTGAAGTTCGGCACCGGCGAGCGGGCTTGGGAGTGCGAGTATTCCACGATAGACACCACGCTTCTTCTGGCAGGCGCGATCACAGCGGGGCAGTATTTCGGCGGCGACGTAAAGGCGGCGTCCGCACGGCTCTATAACGACGTTGACTGGAAATACTGGTCGCCGCGCGGGTTTGTCTGCATGGGCTCTCGCCCCCAGGATGCCGAGTTTCTCGGGAGCGACTACAACGGCTACAGCGAGGCGCTGCTCTTGTACGTGGTGGCCATCGGGTCACCGACCCACCCGGTTCCCGCGGGCCTCTGGGACAAACTCGGACGATGGGTCGCGCGCTACCGGCAGTATTCCACCATCGCGGGCTCGTCGCTCTTCGTAAACCAGTACCAGAACCTGTTCGTGGACTTCCGGGGAAAAAGCGACGGGCACGCGGACTATTGGGAGGTTGCCAAAACCAACACGCTCGCCAACCGCCAATTTTGCATCGACCAGGCGCCGATGTTCCCGGGTTACGGCCCGGACGTCTGGGGTCTGACGGCGGGGGACGGGCCTGGCGGCTACGATGCCTTTTCGGCCGAGCCCGGTGGTGCCAATCACGACGGCACCATCAACCCACACGCCGCCGGCGGTTCCTTCATGTTCACGCCTGCGGAATCCCGCCGAGCGTTGCGGACGATGCTCGATAAGTACCGGGACCACATCTGGGGGCGTTATGGCTTCTCGGACGGCTTCAACGTTGGCAAGGGGTGGTGGGCCAGCGACGTCGTGGGAATCGACACCGGCGCGACACTGCTTTCGATTGAGAACCAACGGACCGGCCTGGTGCAGCGTCTCTTCATGAAGAACCCGGCCGCCCGAACCGCCATGCGGAGGATCGGGTTCAAGCCGGTGTTCAAAGGACCGGCGCCCTCAATCAAGATCGCGGAGGCCGCGATGCTGGAACCGGGTGTATCGCTGAAAACGGCATTCCGGCTGCCGGCGAAACCCCGTGCGTGGCTGCGGAGCGATCTCATTCTTTATGGAGGTGTCGTCGAGGAGCGAAGCGTGCGCATCAGTCTGAACGGCAGACCGATCGGCTCGGCAAGCGCGCCAAAGGGGGTTGCGTACGCCGCCGCATTGCGCATCCCTGAGGCCAGCCTTCGCTGGGGGAAGGCAAACACGGTCACCGTAACGCTGGAGCCCTCGCCGAAGGGCAGCGCCACCTATGGTCCGATTCTGATCGGCCCCAAAGATGCCATCGACGCGCAACCGCTGGTTGTACGGCTGGCGCCTGCTACCCCTTAACGGCTTTCACGGCGATCGCCACTGCGTCTTCAAGCGTCACACGGCCATCGCCGTTCAGGTCGCCATTGTACCCCTGCGCCGGGCTTGCGGAGCCAAGCCCGGAGGCGATTTTCAACGCCGTCGCCGCATCCGCAACTGTCACCGCACCGTCCAGGTCAAGGTCGCCGGGCGCGAGCCCTTTGTGGAAGATCACGGCGATCCCATCGGCCACCGGAGGACTTGAGGCGAACCATCCATAGGTGACGCCGGAGCGGTAGGCTTCGATATTGATTCCCTCAAGCGGCGCGTCGATGCCGATATAAAGGTTGGCAACGGCGCCGGAGTCATCGAACGCCTCCTGCGGCCCATACGGCCCCCAGAGCGTGCTGAACTGGGTGTTGTAGTAATGGCGGAGCGCGGCGAAGGACGCGTTGTCGGCCGGCGCTTCCGTCGGCGATGTGCGCATCAGCGGCATCGCGGTGAGGGCGCCGTAGGGCGCGATGATCCCTTCCGGTTCCGGCGCGCCGCCGTTCGCCTCGCGGGGCAGAGCGCCCAGCAAACCCTTGTAGTCGTACGGTGCAGAGGGGTTGGCGGCCGCGGTGAGGCCCCACGAATTAGGGCCGAATGCGGCGTGGGTGGCGTAACCGTCCGCAGGCGCCTGGCCGAGCGCATGATCCGCACTGAATTGCCGGCTCGCCTGGGCTGCGGTGACGGCGTTGGCCCACCAGTCGAGGGCCGGGACCGACGCTCCTGTGTCGGTCGGATGGTCGGCGCCCAGCAGATAAAGAGGCAGCAACCCATGGATCTGCGTGTAGGTGAACATGCTGCCGAAGTAGGACGGAACGAGTGAATAGGTGGTGCCGTTTCCGCCGACATAGGAGCGCTTCGTGCGGGGCCACGAGTAAAGCGCGCTCAGGAGACCGGTGTTGTGCGGCTCGTTGCCCATCGCCAGGGTGGTGATTGTCAGTATTTCATCCGTTACACGGTCCCAGGTTCCGGTCGTAAGGAATCCATTGCCCGCGGGGATCGAATATCCGTTTCCGGACGCGGGCTGCCAGGCCATGCTGATCCGCGGCACGCCGTTCGAATTGATGAGGTATGCGCTCCAATGCACGTTCGCGGCAATCTGGAGGGCCTTCGTTCGCACTTCCGCGCCAAAGGCCTGTCCGGCCGCCAGAGCACCCGCGACCATGTAGGCTCCGTCCGTGGTGGAAACCTCGCTCGTTCCGTCGCGCACGAACGCGCCTGTCGCGTCCGGGTGGGTCCAATGGTAGGGGATACCACTCCACTGTTGGACCCCGGCCTGCAATTCCAGAATCGTGTCCAAAATGGCATTCGCTTTGGCCCTCGCCTCCGCCGGCGTGACGGTCCATTCAGCCGATGTGCCGTAGCGTCTGGCCTCGATCGCCAGGCAGACCAGGCCGAACCCCGTCGCCGCGTTGCTGCACACATTACCGCTCACGGTGGAATCGACGAGCATGGCCCGGCCATTGGGGAATCCCGGAACCGCCGGAGTGGTCACAAGCTGGGAGCTCGCGTAAAGACAGGCTTGAGCCTCGGTTCGGTCAAGTAGTACCTCATCGGTTATCACCGGCGGGGCGACCGTGCCCGAACTGAACGCGATGCCGGTATAGACTGTGGATCCGGAATTCGGGCTAGTGGCCGCGCGCTGCACCTGCAGATAACCGCCCAGAGTTGAGCCGGCGCATACGGCTTTCCCGGCGTTCGCCGCGGGGAGGAAAGGGCTGACCACGGTGCCGGCCGTCAGGACGAACCCGTTTACGCCGGACTGCTGGAGATACTGGACCCGCAGGTGGATCGTGTCGCCGGAGTTATAGTTGGGCGCCCCGTGCGCGCGGAAATCGTAAGTCGGGAAAGCGCCGCCGAACGCCACGACCTCATGGGCATCCGTATTTACCATGAGCAGGCTGTCACCGCACGGGCTGTTGATGCGCAGTCCGGCTTCTTTTCGCGGACTGATCGGCGTTCCGGTCAGGGTAACGTCCGCGGAGATATCGAAGTAGTCTGCAGGACCGAACGTCCGGTCCGTTACGCCATCGGTCGAAACGCGCCAATCGTGGCGGTTGGCATATCCGGAAGCCGCGACCACATTTTCGTCGCTCATCATTACCGCGGTCGGGGATACAGACGCCGTGAAAGTGGAACCAGGAACGTCCTTCCAGACATAAGGATGGAGCACGATGTTTTGGGCGCCCGCGCGGGAGACGCCGGCCATGGCCACGGCCACCAACAGCGCCAGATTATGCCGCATTCTCCGTCCCCTTTTTCGCCCCGCATGATTCGCGAATCACCAAACGGGTCCGTAACACTTGCCGAACACCCCATGCGCCCTCGTGGCGGCCTTCACGGATGTCCGCAACCAACGTCGCCGCCGCGCGCCTCCCGACCTGGTAGATGGGTTGGTGTACTGTGGTCAGCGATGGCTCCACGTGTTGAGCAAGCGGGACGTCATCGAATCCGACGACAGCGATATCGTCCGGAATCCGGAGGCCCTCGCGCTTGATAGCCTTCATAGCGCCGAGCGCCATCACGTCATTCGCCGCGAACACGGCCGTCGGCCGTTCATCGCGGGCGAGGAGGCGCGCCATCGCATTCCGGCCTTTCTGTTCCTCGAAATGACCGTCTGTTATAAGCCCATGATCCAGCGGGACCCCGGCCTCCTCGAGGGCCCGGCGGTAGCCCTCAAAGCGATCGCGGCCGTTGGCCGATCCCTCCGTGCCCGCAATGAACGCGATGCGCCGGTGGCCAAGCTTGAGCAGGTGGGACGTGGCCTCGTGCGCGCCGGTGACGTTGTCGCAATCCACGCTGCTGACATCGGGATCGGGCACGCTGTTGCTCACCACCACAAACGGGATTTTGCGCTCGCGGCACTGGCTGATGGCCGGATCGTGTATCTGCGTCCCGATCAGCAGCACACCCGCGACCGATGAAAGGGCGCCCCGGGCCGCCAGCATATCGTGATACATCCCGGCCGGCGCGTCGTGTGCGGGAACAAACAGGCTGATATTGATCCCCGCCTCAGCCGCTGCATCTACGGCGCCGCGGATGATCTCCGTGAAATAGAAACTCTCGAACACATGGGAGTTGTACGGGATCACGAGGCCCACCGTGTTGGGGGGGCGGCGGCGAACGAGGCTGACGGCCTGCGGGTTTGGCCGGTAGCGCATAAGCCGCGCAATTTCCAGCACCCGATCGCGCGTTGCCTGGCTGACCTTGCTCCTCTCAACGTCGTTCACCACGCGGGATACCGTGGCCACGGACACACCGGCCTCCCTCGCTATTTCTCTCAATGACACCGTTATCCTCCGACCTGTGGGCGGCAGAGCACAGGGTAACGTTACCCTATGGATGCATTCTACGCCCATAAGCCCGGGCCGTCAAGGTTTGGAACCGTGGCGCGCTTCGCGTTGTCTTATGTAAGAGGTGTTGACGGTTGGCACGTTACCTGCTACGATTTGCAGCGGGAGTGCGTCTTTTCGCAGAATAGGGTAAACGTTTACCCTTCAGGTACCCTGGACCTCTCCACTAACTATTGATACCGGGCACAAGGGCGCTCCGATGAGGCGTCCAAGAAGGAAAATGGCCATGTTGAGACCTTGTAGGCTCGCCGTCATGGCAGCCGTGGCGGCTGCCGGATTTGCCCTGTCAGGGCCTTCCCACGCACAGACCATCCGCGTGGAGGCCGAGAGTTTTGTCCCGCCGAACGCGGTTGCCACGATGGGAAGCGGGCCCAACGAGTCAAAAGTTGTCACTGTTGACCAGAACGCCAGTGCGTCGGGCGGGTTCACAATTGGCTGGTTCGGGTCTTGGGACTGGCTGGAGTACAATGTCACTGCCCCCGCGGACGGCATCTACAACATGTCGTTCTTCTATGGCGACGGCGACGGCGCCATGGACCCGCTGCCGGTAGACCTCACTTTCTTTACCACCGGCAAGCAGTATTTGGTGGGCAACATACATCCCACGCCCGTCTCCTCGCCTTCGTGGGCCTTTTCGAACTACACGACTGTTGTCGCGGCGCCCTCGGATGGCGCTGCCCCATTTGCCATCCCGCTCAAATCAGGGGTAAACCGCTTCCGCGTCGCAATCAGACCGGATTTCATCCTCGCCGGCGCCATGAACATCGATTACATGGAGTTCACCAAGACTGCTGACGCCTATCCGGCGTTGCAGGCGATCACCGGTGTAGTGTCTTCCCAGATCGGCGGGGTATCCACACCACTGGGCGGCGCAATGGTCAGCGATGGACCTGACTACCACACTGCCGCAAACGTGACGCGCACTGACGGTAGCGGCGCCTTTACGTTGTGGGTTCCCGCGGGCAGCTACAGCCTCACGGCGTTCGCTAACGGGTTTACGGCGAGCACAGTTTCCGCCTCCTCGCCGTCCGCCACGAATTTCAGCCTCACGTGGAACGGCCGCTATGAAGCAGAGCTACTCGACTCCACCAACACGGGACCGGAAGTCGGCAATGGCGATCAGCCTGCCTATGACACGCAGCACAGTCTATCCAACAAAGGAGAGATAGTGAATTCCGCGCCCGGCAAATACGCCGAGTACAAGAGCGTCTATGCCCCGGCCGACGGCGTCTACGACGTCAGCATCCATTACTCCGCCATGAGCGCGGCCGTTGGAGACCCCGGCTATCTGCTGTGGACCGTCAACCAGACGTCGACGGTCAAAGCCGTTTACACCGCTACCAGTATCACCGATTTCCTGACATATCAGGATTCCACCGCACCGGCCCTTATGACGCTCAAGAAGGGCTTGAATACACTGCGGTTCGCGGACGCGAATGCCGGACCGCCGGTCACGCCTTCCGCCAATATCGATTACTTCACGGTCGCGCCGTCCACCCAGCCCCACGGAACATTGAAGGTTATCGTTACTAACTCCGTAAACGGGAATCCCATCTCGGGCGCGAACATCACGATCCCGGCCGCCGCTCCTCAACTCACCGCTCAAACGGGCGGGGACGGTTCGGTCTCCATCCCCGTGCCGCCAGGAACGTACACCGTGACCGCAAGTAAGTCCGGCACGGCCGGGCCGGTCACGGCCGCTCCTGCCACAGTGGCGGACGGCCAGACGGTAAACGTTCCGATACAATTGACCGTCTCAGGTGTGAGCGTTGAGGCGGAGGACTTCGTGGCCGGAGGCCCCGGTGTGCCCCCCGCAACCATTACGGCCGTCGGATCGGCGTCGAACGGGAAAGTGGTCACCGGCTTCACTGGCTCCTACCTGCAGGGCTGGCTCGAGTGGAACGTCAACGTTACGGAGGACGGACTCTATCGAATGACGCTTCAATACGCTGTACCGCCGGACGGCAGTGACGCCATCGTCCACCCGGTGTATCCCATCGACATGACGGTCAGCGCGACGCCTTCGACGTTCCATGTGAACACGTCCTATTACCTGGATACGTCACAGATACCGCCGGCGAAGGTGCCGATTATCCCGCGAACGGCCGACGGCGACACGTACGCCAGTTTTGATCTGGTAAATGACAGCCAAGCTCAAGCGCTGGTGCCGCTCAAAGCCGGCTCAAACCGCGTCCGCATCTCGCTGGCGAGCGGAACGATGAATCTGGATTATCTGCAGTTCACCAAACTGGCGGCGTATCCCACCAACTACCGTACGATCACCGGCACCATCTACGGCAGTGACGGAGTGGGTTCCGCGCCAATCGCCGGAGCGGCGGTCTGGCAGAACAACAGCACGCTCCACACGACGTTCAACGAAGCGCAGTTCGCGACGACCACGGACGCGGCCGGCCACTACTCCCTCACCGCTGTGAGCGGGGCGTTCCTGAACGCGTCCGTGAACGGTTTCATCGCGACCACGCCGTATATATCGGTCCCCGCCGGAACCGCCACAAAGGACGTGACATTGAACGTCAATCCGCCGACGCCTCCCGACACTGGTACCGAGAAAATGGATGCGTTCAAACTGTCGATCGCGGATACGCGGCTTTCGACAAACGAGAACATGATCACGTTCACCCAGCCGGGCGCGTATTTCGGATGGACGATCAACGTTCCTCGTTCCGGTCAGTATCAGGTCGGGATGAACTACAGCAGCGGTTGGAACTCCGGTGACGGACTCCCGGTCAAAACAACCTGGACGGTCAACGGGGTTCCACAGGAAGTGGACTTCGCCAAGACCACATCGTGGACGGACTTCCAATTCTTCCCCAGCATCGCCACGATCCCGCTGAATGCCGGAGGAAACACCGTTCGCGTGGACTTCATTGATGCCGGCGCGAACATCGTCTACCTCACGCTGCTGCGTACCGGATCTATCCCTCCCCCCGTTTCCACCGACATCGATAACAGTGGCAAGACGGATATTATCGACGCCGTCATTTACGCGCGTCGCCTTGGCGGCCTGGAAGCCGGCGCAAAGCCGGACCTGACCGGAGATGGATTATCGAACGCCGCGGACGTTGCGCGTATTCTGCGCGTGGCCGGCGGCCTCAACTGATTGGTGTGTGATTGGCGGGCCGGAGGGCCTGGCCGGCCCGCCATCACAATAGAGCAAGAGGATAAAATGGAACGGAAATCATCGCGGGCCTTTACGCTGATCGAGCTTCTGGTGGTCATCGCGATCATCGCGATCCTGGCGGCCATCCTGTTTCCGGTATTTGCGAAAGCGCGCGAGCGGGCGAAGCAGACAAGCTGCCTCAGCAATATGAAGCAGATCGGCATCGCCCTGGTCAGTTACGCATCGGATAATGACGAAGTCTATCCGGCCGAACGGTTCGCGGACGGCAGGATCTGGAAGGACGCTATTCAGTCCGGCATAAAGAGCACGGACGTGTGGGCATGCCCGTCGAACCAGCACATCTGGGACTACGGCACGGATTTCCCCAAGAAGGGTGATGAGTCTGGTAGGTTCCCGCGCTCGTATGCATATAACGGAACCATCTTTTTCAGCGGCGGCACAGCGGTCACTTCGGGGATATCCACCGGCAAGTTCAAGTCTCCGGCGGGCACGATTCTCATCGTGGAATCGCGGTATCCTTTCGCGGACATGCCTGCCTACGGTGGCTATTCGCCGGACTGGATCATCAACAACAAGAAGTGGTGCACACTGTTGAATCAGAATCAGGGCGCTATCCAGACGCACAGCAGCGGAATGAGCAACTTCATCTTTGCGGACACCCACGTTCAGGCGTACCGGCTGGTGCAAACGTATGTCCCTGTCAATAAATGGGAACTGAACCCCGGGGATAATCAGGCTGCCTACAACACCCTCGCGCAACCGGCCAAGCTCATCCCGGAATACCAGTAGGGAAAGGTTCACCGATCGACCAGTACGGAAGCCCAACAATGCCCACACCACCACCAAGCTCCGCTTCGTTCGCTTCAAACTACGGCCATTTCAGCGAAGATGGGCTTGAGTACATCGTCGCACGTCCGGACACACCGCGGCCGTGGTGCAACGTTATCACGAATGGCGATTATGGCTGTATCGTCTCCCAGGCGGGCGGCGGCTTCTCGTGGCGTGGAAACTCCCAGCTGAAAATGCTCAACCGCTGGGAGCAGGACCTGATACGCGACGAGTTCGGCCGCTTCCTCTATATCCGGGATGCAGACTCCGGGGAATTCTGGAGCGCCGACTGGCAGCCGATAAAACAGACACCGGATGAATGGCAGGTGCGCCACGGACTGGGTTACACCGTCACCGTTCTCACGGCGAACGGCATCCGGTGCGAGAAGACGGTGTTCGTGCCGAACGGTCTTCCGTGTGAGCTCTGGCTCGTTCGCCTCACGAACCTTGGCGACGCACCCCGGACGGTGGATCTAATCTCCTACCTGGAATGGCAGCTCGGCTCGGTCGCTGACTGGCACCGCGAGTTCCACAAGACGTTCATCGAGACCGAATACATCGAGAGCGATAACGCGGTGTTCGCGTGGAAGAAGGGTGACGTCGAGAACGCCGACCGGCCCTTCTCCGCGTTCGTGTGCGTTCCCACTCAGCCACTCCAGGGTTACGACACGGACAAGGAAACGTTCCTCGGACGGTACGGTAGCACGGCGACGCCCCATGCAGTCGTAACGGGCGAATTAGCAGGGCGCTCCGGCAAATGGACGGATCCCATCGCCGCGCTAAGAGTCCGGGCCGAGATCTGGCCGGGGCAGACCAACGATATCGTGATTGCCGTAGGGTCGGGCACACGCGAGGACCTTGGGAACGTATGGGCCGCCTTCCACCAAGTGGAAACCGTCGAAAAGGCCCTGGACGACGTCAAGGCGATGTGGCGTGGCTGGGCCGAAGCCGTCACGGTAGACACCCCGGACACGGCTATGAACCTGATGACCAACGTCTGGCTGAAGTATCAGGCCATCGCGGGGCGGCTGTGGGCGCGGACGGGCTATTACCAGAACAGTGGCGCGTTCGGCTTTCGCGACCAACTCCAGGACAGCCACATCTGGATGCCCATGGAACCCGAGCGCGCCCGCGCCCAGATCTTGCAGCACGCCTCACACCAATTCGCTGACGGGACCGTCCAACACTGGTGGCACCCCGATACGCCGTACGCGGCCGTGGGAGATTGCTCCGACGACCTTCTCTGGCTGGCGTACATCACGATGAATTACCTGGACGAGACGAACGACGTTACCATATGGGACGCCCCGGTCCGCTTCCAGGACTGTCCGGAACCGGCCACTCTCTACAGCCACTGCACCCGCGCGTTCGACAAGGTGTTCACGCGCATTTCGCCGCGCGGCCTGCCGCTGATCGGCGATTGCGACTGGAACGACGGACTGAGCCACCTCGGGCGCGCGTGGAAGGGCGAATCAGTGTGGCTGGCGCATTTTCTGACGAGCGCGCTTCGACGATTCGCCGACCACGCCGATGAACGCGGCGATGCGGCCCGGGCGCTGGATTACCGCAATCGGGCCGACGCCCTCGTCGGTGCCATCAATCAGCATTGCTGGGACGGCGAGTGGTACTGGCGCGCCACGAAAGACAACGGCGAGAAGATCGGCAGCCACACGTGCGCGGAGAACAGCATCGACCTCATCGCGCAATCCTGGGCTGTCATCGCCGGCACGGCGCCGGCGGACCGGGCGCGACAGGCGATGGCGTCCGCCCAAAAACACCTCTTCCGCGAGTATGGTCCCTTGCTCCTGACGCCGGCTTACAGCAAGACCGATCCGGAGATCGGGTATATCACGCGATACGCACCCGGCGTTCGGGAAAACGGCGGAGTCTACACACACGCAGCCACCTGGGCCGTTCAGGCGATGGCGATGCTGGGCGAAGGTGACGCCGCCTGGAAGGCCTACGCATCTATGAGCCCGCCACGGCGCGGCACTGACCCCGATTTGTACTTTGGAGAACCATACGTGACGCCCGGCAACGTAGATGGACCGGACAGCCCCACCTTCGGGCGTGGAGGATGGACGTGGTATAGCGGGTCCGCCGCATGGATGCAGAAGGTTGCGCTAGAATGGATCTGCGGTGTCCGTCCCACGCGTAGCGGACTGCTCATTGATCCCTGCATACCCAGTGATTGGCCCGAGTTCCGTGTTCACCGACGCTTCCGCGGCGCTGAATACGAGATCACAGTTCGCAATCCGCGAGGCGTGCAGCGCGGTGTGGAGCAGATTACGGTGGATGGCTCCGCCGTCAAAGGCAATCTCATACCACCGCACGCCGATGGGGCTACGCACGGTGTTGACGTCCTGATGGGCTAGGCTTCGCTCAACTCTCCGCATGGGATTCAACTAAGAAAGGCGGCCCGCCCGGGCCGCCTTGCTCATGCTAGTGCTTTTTCACGGCATCCTGGATTTTACCCGCGCCCTCTTTCACGGCGCCTTTCACCTTATCCAACGTTCCCTCGGCCTCGAGGTCCTTGTTGCCCGTGGCTGCTCCGACCTTCTTCTTGACGTCACCCTTGATCTCGTCAAGTTTCCCTTCGATGCGATTCTTGTTCATCGGTTCCCCTCCTCTCAGGAGAACCATACCCGGCGGTGCGCCCAGCCCAATCATAAACCGCTGGTTATTCCGGAGGCCGAACACAATCTTCGCCTTCGCTCAGGCGTTCTAATCCACGTCTCTCTGGACGCTTTCCTCCCTGCGCACGTGCCCGTGCCCGGCGTGGAGAGAGGGGGGCGCCCATTCGGGCGCCCCCCT